>NZ_JAUAOA010000011.1 GCF_030542965.1 Azotosporobacter soli | reverse complement strand
CGCCAACCGCATAGCCTTTTCAGTCTACCCCTAAAGGGGTCTTATTTCGACTTTTTTGCTGGCTCACCCGTGAACGGGTCAACTAGCTCTTTCAAAGTAAGTTGCTCGGCGATCACATCGTCTTTTAACTGATTTTTGATATACTCTTCAATTGCTTTTTTATTTCGACCTACTGTATCTACATAGTATCCTTTACACCAAAACTGTCGATTGCCATATCGATATTTCAAGTTCGCATGCCTATCAAATATCATTAATGAACTCTTTCCTTTTAGATACCCCACAAAACTTGACACGCTTATTTTCGGCGGTATGCTTACCAACATGTGAACGTGATCCGGGCAAGCACTTGCTTCTATAATTTCAACACCTTTATGTTCGCATAGCTTTCTCAGTATAACTCCGATATCACTTTTTATTTTCCCATATATGATTTGTCTTCTGTATTTCGGTGCGAAAACTATATGGTATTTGCATTTCCATTTTGTGTGTGCTAAACTGCTGTTATCCATTTTGGATACTCCTCCTTTGTTAGTTTATGCGGTCGGCAAACCTGCATTTATTCTAGCAAAGGAGGCTTTTCTTTTCTACTTATAGCTATAAGCTTTCCGGAACCACACGCCTAGCGCGTGGTTTTCTTTATACAATAAAATGTCGTCTATGGTGCCATGGCACATAGACGACATTTTATTTTCCCCTCAGCTCGTTGCTTTTATCGTCCGCCGGCCTTTGCCGCCAGCCCGATAAACGTTTCGATCTGATCCGTCACCTCCGCCAAAGATTCGCGCCAAAAAGCCGGGGTTCGGATGTCGATGCCGGCCAGCGCGGCAACCTCTTCGAGACTGTCTTTCCCGGTCGCGGCAAGCAGATTGTCGTACTCTGCGACAAAGGCTGCGCCTTTTTTACGGTAAATCGCATACAACCCCTTGGCAAAGAGCAAGCCGAACGCATAGGGAAAGTTGTAGAAATTAGTGCCGGCCGAATAATAATGCGGCTTATTCAGCCACATATAGGGATGCAGCTTTTCCTGATCCAAGCCGTCGCCATAGGCTTCTTGCTGCGCTTTTAGCATGATGCTGCACAGTTCATCCGCCCCCAGCGCCCCGTTTTCGCGGCGACGGAACAGCTCTGACTCAAAAAGATAGCGACTATAAATGTCGACAATGACCTGCCCGGCGTCACTGATATCGTTCTCCAACATCACAAAGCGTTCTTCCTCTGAAGCGTTGCACAAGACCGCGTCTTTGACTACCGTCTCGCAGAATATCGATGCGGTTTCCGCAATCGGCATTGTATACCGCGTATTCAAATACGGCTGCTTAAAGAGACAGGCTGCATGATAGGCATGCCCGAGTTCATGCGCGATCGTCGTCAGATGGCTAAAGCTGCCGGAAAAATTACAGAGAATCCGGCTCTGCGCAATGCGATGGACGCTATGGCAAAACGCGCCGCCCCGCTTGCCTCTGCGCGGTTCGACGTCGATCCAACGCTGTTCGAACGCATTGCGGGCCACAGCTTCCAGTCCGGGACTGAAACGCCGGAAGCTTTCCAAAATCGTAGCCTTCGCTGCCGTATAACTGTATTGCTTATCCAGTACGCCAACCGGCGCAAAGAGATCGTAAAAAGGCAGGCCGCCAGAGTAGCCGAACAAAGCCGCCTTCGCGCGATAAAAACGCCTGAACTGCGGCAACGCTTCCTTTAGTGCAGTCAGCATCGCCGTCAGCGTTCCTTCCTCCATGCGCGCTTCCTTGACCGTCCGCGCAAGCGGCGACGCGTAACCGCGCGCCTTGGCCAGCGTGATCACTTCGCCTTTGATGCCGTTTAGGCAGGCCGCGCCGCTGTCCTTTATCGTTTCATACGCCAGCAACTCCGCATCGTATGCCGCCTCACGGATCTTGGCATCGCCGGAAAAGGCAAGATTGCGCACCTCGGAGAGCGGACGCTTCACCACCCCTTCCGCCTCTTTCATTTCCACCTGCAGCGTAGCGGTCAGCTGGCCGTGCAGCTGACTCCAGGCGCTCGACGCGGTGAGGCGCAGCCGCGCATAGAGCAGTTCCTCCGCTTCGCTGAGCAGATGCTCTACGTAACTGACGCTTTCTTGCAGAAAGAAAAGATGCTCTTTCAGCAGCGCCGACTGCTCCGCCAACAAAGTCAATTCACCCTGTTTCGCCAGCCAGCGGGCAAAACGCACCTCCACCGCCGCCAGCTCCGCCGTTTCTTTCGCGACCGTCTCCATACGCGCCAGCGCGACGCTGTTCGTCGTGTCCGCGCTGTAGGTCAGGCTGGCATAGCCGTACAAGCGGCCCGCCAGAGAACGGATTTCATTTTGCGCGGCGATGTATTCTTCTGCCGCACGAACGGCGTCCTCTCCGCCGTTCCAACCCTTTAAACTTTCGACCGCCTGACGCAGCAATGCAAAATCCGCCTGATAGTCCGGCGTTTCAAAACCATCGTACAGCGCGGTCAGATCCCAGCATAACTCTTTGTCCATTTCATACCTCCGTAATCGAATGCTCTTACCTAGAAGCTTCCCGAAAAAACGTCCGCTTCCTGCTTTTTGTTTTTTGCCGAAAAAAACCGCTGCCGTTTTTCCAAGTACGGCAGCGGTTTTTATTTTAGTGATAGAAAAGGAGAAGCGTCACTGCGAGATTGACGATGATCGCGAAGACGATCGGAATGCAGGTGCGCTTCGCCAGCGCGACCGGCGATACGCCCGCTGCACCGCTGACGACCATCATCACCGCTGCGATCGGCGAAAGCGAACGCGCCAGGTTGGAGACAAAGTTCATCGGCAGCAGCATCAATACCGGATGAATGCCGGACAGCGCCGCCACTTTCGGCGCAAGCGGCGCGAACGCGAAGAACGGCGCATTGCCCGACCCCATCACCAGCGTCGATGCGATGATGATCGCGACGACGACGAAGATCATACCGACGCCGCCGAAACCGGCGTTTTGCGCACCGTTGATCAGCGTATCGATCGCGCCGAGCGACATCAGTCCTTTCGCGAACGTTTCGCCCGCGACGACGAGCGTTACGACCGCCGCCATCTGCAAGCCCATCCCGTCAAAGAAGCTCTGCAAATCTTTGCAGACTTTCTTTCCGTCGCGACTTCGGATAAATTCAAACAGCATCGCAACAGCCAGACCTAAGAACGTAGCAAGATTGATATCCATCTTGATGCTTTTGTAAAGCTGTCCGAAAATCAAAATCAAAAAGAGCGGGATCGTCGGTAGCAGCGCATAAAAGGCCGGCACTTTGATCTCCGGCTTCTGTTTGCTTTCATCGACGTTCACCGTAGCACTTTCTCCGATATGCGCCTCTTTGGCGTCCATCCACTGCTGCACGAAGAAATGTCCGATCGCGAGCGCCGCTACCGTGCAAAGTCCGACCGGCACCTGATAATCAAAGAAGTAAGGGATAATGTCCATGCCCGAAAGTTCCGCAGCAAAGATATTGTCCGAGGCCGCCGGCCCCCACCCCGGCGCAGACGCGGTGGCAATGACCGCGGCCGCAGCCAGTCGACTTACGCCCAGACTTACCATGACCGGGAACATCGTGACCATCAGCAACAGCCCAAAGCCTGACGCACTGCTGATGAACATCGCCAGGACGTTGGTCAGCATCGACGTCAGCGCCAATACCAAGTACGGACGTCCGACTTTTTGCAGCGGCTTGACCGCGGTCTTGACCAACGCCGTGCTGGCGCCGATTGTTTCCATATAGCGAGAAAATCCGCCGACCACCATGATGATCAGGCCGAGCGAGGCGGCGCGGCTGCTGAACGTCTGCTTGATAAATTCAAACGTATCCAGCCAAACCAGTCCTGTACTTTGCTTTGCAGGCAACAGCGCCCCCATGTTCAACGCCAGCGCGATGTACATCATCGCCAGACCGCCGATAAAGAGCACCGCCTGTGGTTGATACCGCTTTAAAACATAACGTGCGACGATCACCACTACGATAGCCGCAATTCCCAGTCCCAACATTGTCTCTCCCCCATTGTCTAATTATTGTAAACATACTGATTTATTATAGCAAGCTTTCTTATGTTTTTCCAGACGGTACATTGTTTATTTTTTTGCGTTATTTTCTCTTCCCATTTTGCAATTCTAACTTTCTCTCTTTTCGCAGCTTTTTTTCTTTCATATTGTAAAGAAAAAAAGGCCTTGCAAAGATATTTCCTTCTTTGCAAGGCCTTTTGTTTTTTCTCGACTAACTATGTTGATTCTCGCCAAACCACTTTTCATACAAGGCTTCGAGCTCGCCATTCTTCTTCATCTCCGCAATGACCTTGTTAAACTTTTCGCCCATTGCTTTGTTCTTGGCGGAAAACGCGATCGCATACTCTTCCCGGTTGATGTTTTGCATCGTAACCGGCTTTTCGATCATCTTTTTCGCCACGAAATGTTCGAGGATCAGCTTGTCGAAGACGATCGCGTCCACCCAGCCCTGATTGAACGCTTTGATCATGTCTTTGTTTGATTGGAAGACCTGCACCTTGGCCGTATTGCCGATGCTGCGCGCAAACGTTTCACTGGTCGAACCGCCCGGCACGGCGATGGTCTTGCCGCTCAGATCCGCCGTATCGCCCCGTCTGGTCAAAAGAGCCAACCCGCCGGTTTCAATGTACGGCTTAGTAAACGTCACATTTTTCTGTCGTTCCGGCGTGACCGAGAGCGAGCAGACTGCAGCATCTACCGCACCATTGTTAACCGCTTCAAAAATCGATTCCAGCGCAACCGCTTCGTAGCGAACCTTGACGCCGGATTTTTCCGCGACGATATTCATCAGTTCGATATCAAAGCCCGTCAGTTTCGCATGCTGATCCTCATAGGTAAACGGCTCGAATGCCGGTACGACCGCCACATGGATTTCCTGTCGGTTGTCAAACACATGCACCGACAGCGTCAAAAGGCCGATGATCAACAGCGATGCCAGGCCCATGATATATTTGGTCTTGAAGTTCGGCCACCAGCCGATGCCGTGCTCCGAACGCCGCAGATAATAATAGACCGGCAAGCCTGCCAACGTCAGCGCGATCGAAATGATGCCGTTTAAGAACTGATTGCTCAGCATGCCGTAAATGACGTACAGCGCACCGCCAATCGCGATCAATGGAACGAGAGGATAAAGCGGCACCTTGTAAGTACGCACCATGTCCGCATATTTTTTGCGTGCGATGAATATTCCGATGAACGCCAAGAGATAAAAAAGCCAGATCGAGAACATCGCAATATCGGACAGTTTATCCGCATCAAGCAGGCGGTAGTAAAAATAAGAGCTGACGACCAGCATCACGATCGCATTGACCGGCGAATTGCTGTCCTGGTCGATCTTGCTTAAGACAGAAGCGCCGAAGATCTGGCCACGCTGCCCCATGATGTAAATATTGCGCGACAGCGTCATGATATAGCCGTTTAAGCCGCCCAGGATCGAAATCATGATGCCGACTGCGATCAGATTTCCGCCGACCAGGCCGAACATTTTTTGCGCGGCAATCGACGAGGCATCATGACCGAGCGCCACCATTTCACTGACCGGAAACATCTTGAACATCGCCACATTGATGCTGATATAGACAACAATCAAAAATGCGACGCCGCCGATGATCGCCTTCGGCAGAATCTTGCTCGGATTTTTAATTTCTCCAGCCACCGAAGCAACCTGCGCCCAGCCGTCATAAGCAAATAAGGTCGCCAAGATCGCGACCGAAAACGGAGCCGCCGTGTTGATTGCGCCGCCGCTCGCGCTGAAGAGCGCTACCTGACCGCTGCCTTTGAAAAGACCGAAGACTGTCAGCATGATGATCGGAATCAACTTGCAGAAAGTCGCCAGCGTTTGCAGATAGCCCGCTTCTTTTACGCCGACCGAATTGACGATCGCGATAAACGCTAACGCCGCCGCGCCGACTACGCCGCTATAGGCGTCGGGAATATTGAAGAGCAAACAGAAGACCGAGCTGAAATAGCCGGTCAGCGCACCGATCAGAGCCGGTCCGAAAATTACGCTGAGCATCCAGCCGTAAAGAAAAGAGACGCGCGGACCATACAATTTTTCTAAATAAACAAAAATGCCGCCGGTTTGCGGAAATAGGACGCCGAGTTCGCAAAGCGTCAGACCGCCCGCGATAGAAAACAGGCCGCCGATCGCCCAGGCGGCCAGCGCCAGATTAAAATCACCGGCCGCCGCCAATACGGCCGGCGGTTTCATGAAAGCCCCCGCCCCCAGTACCATCCCGACAACCAACGATAATGCCGAAACCAGTCCGAGATCGGCACGCAAGCCTTCTTGCTTTCCTTCTTCCGGCTGCGAATTTTCGTTTTCTTTCATCATAGAATCTCCTCTCTTTCTCTCTCTGCTTCTCTTTAAACGCAAGATTCGTGCCACTCTGAATTTTCTTTATTTTGCACTCTTTTCTGTCACCTTTGGCAACATCTCATTCCAAGAAGCGGAATTTATTCTTTCCAAACGGAAACTTTCACTGCCATGTCCATTCCGTTCAGCCACCTTTTTTATTATACGCCTTTTCATTGTAAAAGTGTTTCAAATGAAAAAGTAAGGATGCTCTCCGTCCTTACCTGAGAGCATCCTTACATATGGCTTTTTTATTTGTTTTTCGCCAGAGCGGCCGCTGTCGCTTGTCCGCTCGTTTCGGCCTGCGCAGCGCCCGTTACCTGCGCCGCCTGGCTGGCCCCCCACTCGTCCAGCCCTTTCAAGGTCGCTTCCTGCGTTTGCTTGCAAAGTTCCGGCAATTCACCGCCCCAGGATTTTTCGGCCGCTTTGTAGCCGTCTTCGATCGCGGTCCGCAGCAGCGCGATCTTGGACGGATCGCCGCCGGACAACGCCTTGGCAAACTCGATTGCCCGCTCGGAGGTCTGCTTCACGCCCCAAAAACCGTCTGCGGCAATATCCTGCTGCGCCTTGCTGCGCGTCTCATCGTCCACTTTCAAATTGCTGAAAAACTCTTTCAGCTTGCCATCGTACTTACTCATGATCTGGTCGTAGCTGAGTCCCGCCGCCTCACCGCTTTTGACCTGCTGCATCGAAATCAGCTTTTCCACCGCGCTTCGCAGCGAACCCAGCTTTTCTTCCACCGCTTTGTTGATCTCGTCTAGTTTTGCCGTATCCTTGGTGTAGGTCTGCACCGCACTGAGCGGCTGGGCTGACTTTTCAAAGACTGTCGCTTCACCAATTGCGCTGTCCGTCCCTGCGCGCTCACTCGCGGCGTTCGTCGTATTGTTTTTTACGACCTTCGCAGCCGCATCGTTCGTACGGTTCTGCGTCGCAGGCGGTATCGCTTGAATCGCCATAAAAACCCCTCCTTCGCCACATCCTCTTATCTTATTTATCGTCATTTATCCAATAAAGGATAACATCTTTCCCGCTGATCCCTTCTTCTGCATACCCTGTTTCGCTCGAATTCTTTTTACATGCCGACTGGAGCGACGCACTCATTTGCTTACAGGCAAGAAAAGACTGGCAATCAGTAAAAGGCGCATTGGCCAGGCGGCATGTCCGCTCCTCTTCCTGGCGTTTGGCATCAGGCGTCTTCGCTTTTGACGCGGACGTCGCTTCAAACGCCGCTTCTTCCGCCAGCGGCTTGCAAACGAGCAGTACTTTGAAGCCCGCTCCGGTGACCAGATAGGTATAAGAATAACGTTCATCTTTTTCGATCACATATTTCACTCTGGCTTCCTGCCTATGCGTGTCCGGTTTCAGCTTTGTCAATCCTTTGACTTTCAGCTTCGCCTTTTGCCGCAAGCTAATCTTTGCCGTGAGCAACTCATCCATGACCCGTCCCCCATCCGCTTTCGCCTGATTCGCCCCTCTTCTATAACATCGTCGCGGCAATGCAATTATTTAAGTTTTTTCAGCAAGAAACTGCGTAAAAATAAGGAGCCGTCTTAAAAAAAGGTCTGAAAACCTCCTCTAAGACGGCTCGCCGCAGCGTTCCTTATTCTTCTTTGCAGATTGCGACGCTCGCACTCGCGCCGACCCGGCTGGCTCCGGCCTCTACCATCTTATCGAAATCCGCCCGGCTGCGAATACCGCCCGACGCTTTCACGCCGATCTTCGGGCCGACCGTCCTGCGCATCAGCGCAATGTCTTCGATTGTAGCACCGCCGCTGGAAAATCCGGTCGAAGTCTTGACGAAATCCGCACCGGCTTTGACCGCCAGACGGCAGGCCGTGACTTTTTCCTCTTCAGTCAGCAGACAGGTCTCAATGATCACCTTGACCAGCGCTTTGCCCTGCGCCGCATCCACCACCGCGCGGATGTCCGACTCAACTGCCTCGAGATCGCCTGCTTTCAGGCTGCCGATCGAGATGACCATATCAACTTCCGTCGCGCCGTTCTCAATCGCATCTTTCGTCTCAAACGCCTTGACCGCCGACGCGCTCGCGCCAAGCGGGAAGCCGATCACGGTACAGACGCCGCTTTGCGTTCCCTTCAGCGCCTTGGCTGCAAGGGGAACCCAGCGCGGATTGACGCAGACCGAGGCGAAACCGTACTGCTTCGCTTCCTGCAAGACCTGCTCCACTTCCGCCTGCGTCGCGTTCGCCTTTAAAATCGTATGATCGATCAATTTCGCTCGCATATAAATCTCCTTTTCGCTTGAAGAATAGATTCCTTATATCCTCTGTAGTGTATCACGCGCGCACGCATTCGTAAACTCAACCTCGCCGCTACACCCGACGCAGTCTTTGGCCGAGCAGCGGAATCCGCTCCAGGTCGCGTCGTTTGAGGCCGCCGCAAAGCAGCATCACGACAAGGTATACAACGCCGCCAAGCAGCGCCGTCAGCGCGATGACGCCCGCTTCGCTGCCGAGCAGCGCCAATAAAACGCCATAAGACAGCTGCATGCACGACCCCATCACGGCTGCCGCAAGCAGATTTCTGCCCAAATCCGCGGCATCGAGGAAGAAACCGGTATGGCGGTAGATAAAATATAAGTTCAGCAGTGCGGCGATTCCGATATCGGCCAGCGTCGCTAGCGCCGCGCCGCTGATGCCAAGTACAGGCAGCGCGGTCAGCGTCCAGTTGAGACCAAGTTTGACAAGCGCCGCTAATCCCATATTGATCACCGGAATCGACGTCCGCCCCAGCCCCTGCAGCACGCCGGTGCTAACCTGATGCATGCCGAGCAGAAACACGCTGGCCGCCAGAACCTGCGTAACCTCGGCCGCACCAGGCGCATGATAGACGACGCTTAAGACCGGCTTCGCCAAAACCCAAAGCATTACGCCGAAAGGAATCGTCGCCAGATTTGCCAGGCGCATCGCGCCTGCCGTGCGATAATAAACGTCCCGCAAATCTCCCAGTGCATAAACGCGCGCGATCGCCGGCACAAGACTCGTCGCCAACGCCGCGGTCAGAATTGTCGCCAGATTGACCAGCGGTATCGCCATCCCGGTCAGATAACCGAAGAGTTCGGTCGCGCGTTCGACGCTGAAGCCCGCACTCTCAAGACGCAACGGCACGACCGCCAGATCCAGATTGGCGACCAGCGGCAGCATGATGCTCGACAGCGAGACCGGCAGCGCAAGTTCGGCGATCCGCCGCAGGATCGAGCGCCTTCGTTCCCGCCCGCCCTGCAGCGCCTCGGCCTGCACCATTTTCTTCGTACGGCGGCGCAGCCGCAAATAATAAAAGACCAGCACGACCAGCGCAGCAGCAGCGCCCACTCCGGCCCCAAGACTCGCACCGCCCGCAGCCGCAGCCAGCCCTTTCGGCAACAGCCAGCTCGCGAACAGCAGCATCGCAGCGACGCGGAACAATTGCTCGACGATCTGCGAGACAGCCGTCGGCGTCATGCTCTGCCAGCCCTGCAGATAACCGCGAAAACTGGAGAGCAGCGTCACGATAAACACCGCTGGCGACAGCGCGATCAGCGAATAGTAGACGCGCGGATCACGAATGATTCTTGCTCCGATCAGCCAGTCCGCGCCAAAATAAAGGAGCACGCTCAAAACAGCTCCTGTCAGGAAAAGCAGCGCGAACGACAGCTTGAAAACCCGTTCCGCACCCCGATAATCGCCAAGCGCGACTTTTTCCGCCGTGATGATCGAGATTGCGACCGGAATGCCGGCCGAAGAAAGGCTGAGTGCCAGCAGATAGAGCGGAAACGCCATCTGATAGATGCCGATGCCTTCGCCGCCCAAAACGCGCGACAGGAAGATCCAGTTCAGACTGCCGATCGCCTTGACCACGATGCCCGCCGCCGTCAAAATCAGCGTCCCTTTAAAGAAAGTCTTTGCCGTCCCTTCGCTCATCGTAAGCCTTGCCCCTGTTTCAGTTTCATGGCCTGCCGCCGCCAAACGAGCGCGCCAAGCAGCGCTGCGCCGATTAACGCTGCTGCCGCACCATGCCCCATCGTCTGGATTGTCCGCCAGTTCTCACCGAACAGCACCCCTGCATAAATCAGCGCGACCGTCCAGGGCAACGAACCGAGCAGCGTATAGAGCACAAACCTGCCGAACGGCACTCCGGCAAGGCCGGCGGGCAGCGAAATAAACGTGCGCACGATCGGCAGCAAACGGGCAAAAAACACCGCTTTCAATCCATAACGGTCAAACCAGCGCTGCGCCGTTTCGAGATGCGCTTGCGAGAGAAAAACATAGCGGCCGTATTTGTCGAGCAAAGGGCGACCGCCATAACGTCCCGCCAGATAAGAAAGCAGTGAACCTAGAAGCCCGCCCGCCACACCGGCCGCAACGGACGCGCCGAAATCAAGCTGCCCCAAAAAGACAAGATAACCGGCAAAACCAAAGATCAATTCACTCGGTACCGGCAGGCAGGCGCTCTCCATCGCCATGCCGACGACGATCGCCGCATAACCCCAGTTTTGAATACACGCAATGACCACTTCATAAAACGCTTCCATCGTTCAAATCCATCCCCAGTCCGTTATCGAAATCATTCCCATCATACCACAGCCCGGCACGCTGGCGTCATTATAATCGCATTAAAAATGCATCGCAGTAGATGCCCCGGCGAAACAAGCGAAGTAAAACGAGGCTTCGCTTTAACAATCAAGTTTTCTTTTCCATCGCTCCCTTTGCTTACTTGTCGTTCGATATAAATTAAAAGCAGGCCCTGCGCAAAACGCACGACCTGCTGCTGTAAAACCACTGTTTTCTCAACACATCTTAGCTTGTTTGCTACAAGCCGCCTCGCCCGGCAGCCTGATTCGCCTTTTCCATCGCTTTATAGGATAAGTCGAGAGCCTGACCTAAGACGCGTTGCGCCTGAACCGGACTGTGGAAGCCCATGCTGTTAGCCGCGGCTACATAATCCCAATCCCACTGCGCCTGCCGCACCAGTTCTCGCGCGGCTGCAAGCTCCGCTTCGTTCACGCCCTGTTGCGTCGCTGCTTTGGCAATCGTCTCGTGCGCCCGCTCAATATTTTTGCCAGCGCTGCGCTGCATAACAAAGACCGAGTCTTGAATTCCCTTGACCTGATTCAGCGCCCACGCTTCATCCTGCTTATGACAAGTCAGGCAAGAGGAGCGAATGGCCTGCAACGGGCTCGTCATGTGATGTGACGTATATTTTTGCCCATTGCTGCGCATATACGGCATATGGCAGTCCGCGCAAGAGACGCCGGACTGGCCATGCACTCCGGTCGACCATTCTTCATAATCCGGATGCTGGGCTTTCAGCATCGGCGCTTTTGATGTCGCGTGAACCCAGTCTTTCTCAAAACCATTTGGCTTCGTGCTGTAAAGCGAATAGATCTCATCTGCGCTCAGGCCATTATCCCACGGAAAGACCACTCGATTGCTTCCAGGCTCAAAATAGTATTCCGCGTGGCATTGCGCACAGACATATGTTCGCATGTCCTGCCTGCTGGCTTTATAAAGATCCACGCCCTTGCGCTGCATCGCTTCAATGAAGGCAGGTTGCGTCACTTTAAGATCCATGCTTTCATTGTCATGACAATTAGCGCAGCTGACAGGGTGCTTGGCTTCATCAATCAGTTGCAATAACGGCGTTTTCGTAAATCCCCAGCCTTGCTCAGCATACAGTTTTTCTACATACGGAGTTTTGCAGGCGATGCAAGAACCAACGGTCGCCGGCGTCACCCGAGCCGATTCCTTTTGATCCTGCAAAGCATAGGGATGTCCCCGATCTTCCCGATAATCTTTGCTGAAAGGCATCCCTGCGAAATTCGCCTTCAGTTCCGGTTGCATATCCCATTTTTGCACATTGATGCTGCCGCCGTATCCCGTAGGAGACGCTTTCATTTCCTTGTTTTTCTCATAGCTGGCATACTGCAAAGGATACGCTTTGCCCCAGACGGCCGGATCGTATTCGCCTTTAGGAATTTTAGCCGCTGCCACCGTAGCGGAAGCCGGCGGCATAATCCAAACCCGCATCGCTACGACCAAGCCAAAGACCATCATCAGGAATCCCAGAACACCAATGAGTATCTTTTGCCCCCTATTCAAGACCCACGCCTCCTTTCTTTTCTGCCGAACGGCGTTCATCGTGCACCAGATCGCGATGGCAGGAAGTGCAGTCTCCCCCCGCGGACAAGTGCGTGTTGGCGGTTGAACCGCTGTGACAGCGCAGACAATTGTCATTCACAACCTGTTTTGCGTTGCCGCTGACCAAAATCGGTTCCGGATAATCCCGCAACGTTTCGTGATACGTGTGACGCATGCCGTTGCTCGCTTTAGCGGTCATTTTCACAACGATGTTTTGCTGCGGCAAATGACAGTCCCCGCAGCTGATTCCCCGATGCGTCGATTCCTTAAACGTCGTATAGACCTCCTGCATGGAATGACAGCTACCGCAAAACTGCGGCTTATCGGCATAGGCCATCGAACCGGCCATCACGGTCAACGCGACCACCGCCAGCAAGGCTCCGAACAGCATATACACCAGAACAACTTTCTTTTTCAGCGGGCTCTCGTCCATCTCAAAACCTCCTTTCACACTACGAAAAAGCCTGCTTAGCCCCTCAATTTAAAGCGTAACTGTGAAGGCCGGACAACAAAAGATTGACGCCGATAAAGGTAAAAACCACTGCTAAAAACCCGCCCAAAGCCCAGTTCACAGCTTTTCTTCCCCGCCAGCCGCGGCTGAGACGGCCATGCAGGTATACCGCATAAATGATCCAGGTCACCAGCGACCACGTTTCTTTAGGATCCCAGCGCCAATAGGTACCCCAAGCATATTCCGCCCAAATGGAACCGGTAATGATAAGAAGCGTCAGAAACGGCATCGCCGCGACAATCGATTGATGCATCATCGACTCCAACCGTTCTAGCGAAGGCAATGTCGTTGTTCCTTGCAAGCCTTGACGCCAATAAAACATCAGCCCTAGTGCAAAGGATACAGCCAGAAACCCGTAAGCCACTACCGCCGTCAGCACATGTGCAATGAGCCAATTGCTTTTCAGCGCCGGCATCAAGGGTCTGGCTTCCTGATAATACAATGCAAAAAAACCGCTGAACAAAAAAGCCACCGGCATGATGAATGCTCCAAAAGCCTGTTCTTTCTGCCGCCATTCGATAAATAGGTGAAGCAAACCCAAGCACAAAACAAAAAGGATGCCAAATTCATACATATTGGCAAACGGAGCACGCCCCGCGCCATACGTACGCACCACAGCCGATGCGGCTGTCGCCGTAACCGCCAGAACCGACAGAGCCGTCGCCACTTTTCCTAAGAACGTTATTTTCCAGACCAGACGCAGCAAATAACACGACGCCGCCAAAAAATAAAGGAAAAAGGCTCCCGCAAACAATGCGCCTTCATAGGCTGCCATCGGACCACCTCCTGTTTTGCTCCTTAGATCGCTTTCTGCTCTTTTTCTCTGCGTTCACGGATGCGTCTACAAAATTCTTCCTCTTCGACTTTACTTAGTCCGCCTATCGCTAAGCGTCCTTGCGCATCAACAGCACAGGAGAAATACCGTGTTCTTCCGTACAGTCCCGCAAAAAAACCGAACACCAGGAAAAAGAAGCCCGCAAAAACAATCGGCAGCCCCGGATCCAGCTTAATCTGGAACCCGGAAAAAGGAATCACGCGGATAAAGGTTACGCTACCGCCGCCCGGCAATTTCACTTCTTGCCCCAGTGCTGCAGCGCCCCAATCGCTCTGTCGCCCGTTTTCATAGACTACATAGAGAAAATGAGGGTTTTTCGCTTCCGTCGAACGACTGATCATCGGCCGTAGCGGATCAAAATCGGGTATATATCGCATAACCTGCACCGCAACCTGACTGCTTGCATCCACCACCCAGACTTGCCGCTCCGTTAATCGCTGCCTCATTCCCGTTCCCAAGCGGGCATCAATTCCCTGTCCATAGAAAGACTGATATAAACGCAGACCATCGAGATCGAGCGGCTCGTTCACCTTCACAAGCTTTCTCGCTAATTCTCGCCCTTCCTTGCGAACCACTACATCACTAATCCAATCCGATACCTGACCGTTCTCATAATACTCCGTGCAAAAATCCAGCAGTTCTATTTCCAGACCCTTCGCGGCGCCCCAGGTTTCATCAAGCAGTCGTCGCTCGCCAACCGGCACCGACAGCTCTCCTTGCATGCCGGTCAAGCTGCCATAAAGACCGCCTGCGGTAATCAGCAACACCGACAGATGTGCCAGAAACGTCCCCCACGCCGCCCAACGCCGACGATACGCCAGCCAGACCAGCTGCCCTTCTGTTTCTTCTCTCTTCTTCCATGCAAAGCCATCCTCTTGCAACACGCTTTCCACGCTATAAAGCGCTTCTTCGCGCAAAGGTAGCATCACCCTTGGCAAACTTTCCCTCAGAGACGGCCACGGTTCTTGCAGCCTTGTGCGCCGCCACAACACCGGAAACTGACGCACCATACAACTCAGTACGTTCAGACTCAGCAAGCCCAACAAAGCGCGGAACCACCACGCATGATAAAGATCACCCAAACCGACAGTTTGATATAACAGCTTCGCCAACGGTGAAGCGGAGGACATGGCTCGTTCTTGAGGAATCAAGGTCCCTAAAACCGCAAGAGCCGCTATCAGCAGCAAGAGGACAATTCCCGTATTCATCGAAGTGAATGTTTGCCAAAACGTTTTTTGCTTCATTGCCTCACCTCGAAAATTTATTCGTTTTTAAAATATTCTACTAATTTTTGTCAATTCCTTTATGCGTATAAAAATAGCAACCTAAGGGCTAGCCGATTTTTAGCAGAACTGCGCAAAAATGAAAGGACGGTTTGCCCTTTAATTACAAAGAGACTGCCACAGAACAGCTTTGCACCTGTTTTACGACAGTCTCTCCCGTTATTAACTTGGCTGATTATGCGTTCAGGAACAAATCGATATCGTCTTGTGGCGCGCCGATTCCGGCAATGCCGAAAGTTTCAACCAGCACTTTGGCAACGTTTGGCGATAAGAATCCCGGCAACGTCGGACCGAGATGGATGTTTTTCACGCCGAGATAAAGCAGCGCCAGCAGCACGATGACCGCCTTTTGCTCATACCAGGCGATGTTGTAGGAAATCGGCAACTTATTCACGTCGTCGACGCCAAAAACCTCTTTCAGTTTCAGTGCGATGACCGCCAGCGAATAGGAGTCGTTGCATTGCCCGGCATCCAAGACGCGCGGAATGCCGCCGATTGTACCAAGCCCGAGCTTATTATAGCGGTATTTGGCGCAACCTGCGGTCAGGATTACCGTGTCCGGCGGCAATTTCGCGGCAAACTCGCTGTAGTATTCGCGCGATTTCATCCGGCCGTCACAGCCGGCCATCACGAAGAAGCGACGAATCGCGCCCGATTTCACTGCCGCTACGACCTGATCCGCCAGCGCGAAGACCTGTTCATGCGCGAAGCCGCCAACAATTTTCCCTGTTTCAATTTCCTGCGGCGGCTGTTTGCTTTTCGCCATCGCAATCAGCGCCGAAAAATCTTTCTTTCCGTCGGCCCCGGCAACAATGTGCGTACAGCTTGGATAACCGGCGGCGCCTGTCGTGAAGATGCGCGAAGCGACTTCTTCGCTTCGAGGCGGCACGATGCAGTTGGTCGTAAAGAGGATCGGGCCGTTGAACGGTTCGAATTCTCCGACCTGTTTCCACCAGGAATTGCCGTAATTGCCGACAAGATTGTCATATTTTTTAAAGAACGGATAGTAATGCGCCGGCAGCATCTCGCTGTGCGTATATACGTCGACACCGCTATCGCGCGTTTGTTCAAGCAGCTGTTCCAAGTCGGTCAGATCGTGCCCTGAAATCAGAATCGCGGGACGGCCGCGCACGCCAAGATTTACTTCCGTAATTTGCGGGTTGCCGTATTTCGAGGTGTTGGCTTCATCCAATAGAGCCATCGCCTTTACGCCATGCTCGCCGGTTTTCAACACCAACGCCACCAACTCGTCCTTCGTTAGTGCATTATTCAGCGTCGCCGCAAGCGTCTCATACATGAATTGGTATAACCCAACGTCTTCTTTGCCAATATTGAACGCATGATGCGTATAGGCAGCCATGCCTTTAAGACCGTAAATAATCATTTCACGCAGCGAACGCAGATCTTCGTCTGGCGTCGATAGCACGCCGATGTTGGCAGCTTTCTGCAGCATTTCCTCGCGCGTCGCCAATGTGAACTTGGCAGCGTCATGCGCCGCTGGCAGCGCGGTGCTCGCTTGCAATTCATTGCGTAATTTCAACAGATGAAGGATTTCATTTTCCAACGCCAAAGCGTCAAAATTGGCATTTGTAATGGTCATGAACAAGCCATTAAGCAACGCATGATTTACCGGTTTCAGTTCGCGGACATTCACCTTTCCGTTGACGACGAGTGCAGAAATCCCTTTCAATGTGTAAATCACCAAGTCTTGCAGTTTGGCAACTTCTTCCGTTTTGCCGCAAACCCCTTTGATTTCGCAGCCTGTTCCCTTCGCGGTTTCCTGACATTGGTAACAAAACATGCTCATGTGTTTCTCGCTCCTTCCGTTTTCTGGAATGCGCCTTTCTTTCCTATTTTCGCCAGCCCGAAAGAAATTTCCTTTTTTTACAAAAAAATTGCATTCTCCTGTGTACGCAACCTACTTCGCTACAGACAAAGAAAAAAGCCTCCAGGATAATTCCCGGAGGCCTTGATAACACTGGAGCCGATAGCAGGATTCGAACCTGTGACCTGCTCATTACGAATGAGCTGCTCTACCAGCTGAGCTATATCGGCATGTTACATAACTGATTTTACCTTACTACTTTGCCGATGTCAATAATGCAGGAAAATTTCTTCTCTGCCGTCAATGACGAACGGGCTTTCAGGACGGCATTGCTCCATTCTTGCCTTCGTTTTCCGCATCGCCGTTCTCCCATTTGTGCATGCCTGCGCAGGCTTCGCGGTAATGCTGGAAGAGGAGTTTCACCAGACCGTCGTCCAGTTTATTCTTCGCCGCCCGTTCCTGCATGATCTCTTCCACCTGATGCCGCGTCAGGAGTTTCGGACGATACGGGCGCGGTTCGGTCAGCGCGACGAAGACGTCCGCGACCGCGACGATCCTTGAGCCGAGACGCAGCTGCTCGCCCGGCACCCGGAACGGATACCCTTCGCCGTCGAGCGTTTCATGATGATAAGCCGCCCACTGGCTAATCAAAGGAAAGTCGTCCAGTTCGGAAAGGATGCGATAGGTATAATAGGTGTGCTGACGCATGATCGTCTGTTCTTCCGGCGCGAGCTTGCCTTCCTTTTCCAGCACATGCGCCGGAATGGATAGCTTGCCCAGGTCGTGCAGCAGGCCTGCGATCCGCATCGCCGTGACTTCCATCTGACAGAAGCCCTTTTTCTCCGCCAGCAGCGCCGCGACCTGCGAGACGAAACGTGAATGGCGCGCCGTGAACTGGCTGGCCTGGTCAATCAGCGTCGCGAAGATCTCCGCGATATCGAGGATCTCAGCGAGCTGCAGATGCATATGCCCTTCCATGCGCAGACTGAAGAAACGATCATAGTATTGATAGTTGATGAGATCGAGCCAGAAGCTTTCTTTCTCAGCGATCTGAAGGAGTACGGCGACGACTGCCGGGTCGAGTTCTTTGCCCGCTTCGCTCGCCAGCGTCTTTAGGATCGGTCTTTGCTGCAGCAGCACATGTTCTCTTTTTTCTTCGGCCAACAAGGTCTCCATCCGATTCGCCGCGTGAATGATGCGCGCAGCCAGCGGGATCGCTTTACCGGCCGGCTCCGCCGCGCCCATGCCGTCCCAGCGGGCATGATGGTAACGGATCGGCAGCGCCAAGCGCCCCAGTGCGCGCGAATCTTTCAAAAGACGGTATCCGGCTTCGGCATGCTGCGCCGCACCCTCAAACGCACCGTCTCCGACGAATTCTTCGTCCCAGTGCGCGGCCGCGCCGATGTCATGCAGCAAAGAAGCATGCAGCACCAGCTGCCTTTCACTGTCTTCGATCGGCAGTTCTTCGGCGATCCGGCTGGCGATCATTGCGGTGCGCCAATGGTGGCGCGCGCTGCCGTCATGCGATAACTCGAGCGATAACGATAAGGCGCGGAACAGTTTTAACGGATGGATGTTGTACAGCACGGACAACGCCTCCTTGTTGCAACCTTTACTCTTCTTCGCTTATGGAAACTCGATGGACGAACCAGGTCGCCGCGAGCAGATCCGCCGCGCCTCCGGGACTGACCCGGCGCGCGATGAACAGTTCGTCAAGCTGCCTTACCAACTCTCTGCCATGCGCAGTGCCCATTCCGCCGGCGGCCAGCACCTGCTTCGCCTGCTGGCAGACCCAGCCGCGCATCATCTCCGGTTGGTGTCGGTTGATCACGGTCGTATCTTCGACGCAGGTCATCAGAGCCAGTAGCGCCTGGATCAGCGCATCATTGAGCGGCATTCCCGCCGCCAGCGCACGGCGCAAGGTCGGCAAGCCTTCCTGTGCAACCGCAGGCAGACCGCGCGCCGCTTCGCCGCGCACGCCGGTAATGCCGTGTTTCAGATAGAGACGTTCCCCCGCCGTCAAGTCTTCCCCTGCTTTTTCCGCCAATGCCTCCAGTTCGCGTTCCACGATGCCGGCCACGATAGCAGACAGCGTCTTGAACAGTTCTTCCGCTTTGATTTCGGACTGGCGCTGCTTTAGATACCCGGTCGCGGCGGCCAGAAGGCCTAAGAGGAAGAGTACGCCCTTTTGCGTGTTGATGCCGCCGGTGGCGCTGAACATCGCCTTTTCTCCGGCTTTGCCGATCTGGCGCAGCACAGGCAAAAGACGCGGCAGCTCACCGCTGTGGTTCAAACCGGCCTGCGCGCAGCGCGCAATCGCGGTGCCGATCGCGGCCGAGCTTGCCATGAACGTGTAAAAGTCCATGTCTTCATGCGCGCCGCTATTGACGCGATCGACCAACCCCGGCGCCGGCGTCGATGCCGCTTCATAGAGCATGGCCTCGAGCGCCAGTGCGCCGATCCCTTCCGCTTCCGGCCCGATCGACGAAGCTTCCCATGCCGCGAAAGCCGCCAACCGTTCGTCAACGGCGGCCAGCAGTTCAGTCGCGCTATGCTTTCCTTCCCTGCGGCAGACCACCTGATTGCCGCCGCAGATAAAACAGGAACGCTTGCCGGCACGTCCGTCGCGGCTCAGCGCTTCGCCGCCTTCCGTCCAGACATCGATATCGAGCAGGCGGCCGAAAGAATTTTCTTCTTCCAGCGCCATCGCATGCGCCTTCACTTCTTCGGCCGGCCAGTCAAAGAGGAGATATCCTTCCGGCCCGGTAACCTCGTTGTAGCGCCGCACTTCGCGCACCGGCATTTGCGCTGCCAGCCGGTTTACCGCATAATCGCACAGACGGCGAAAGAGCAGGCCGTCCTTGACCGCTCCCGGAATGTTGAGCGTCACGGCCGCAAGCGGCAGCGCGTGCTCGCGCCTTAGTTCACTTTGCCGCTGCAAGCGCCGATCCCTGGCAGCCAGCATATCTTCCAAACTCACCTGTTTCATCTTCGTCCTCCTCAGAGCAAAATGTATAAAATGGCATGAACGGGGCCATGTTGCCGCGATTCATGCCATTTACCGACCTGCTATGCCGCTTCGATATAAGGATCTTCAGTCCTTTACCTGATTCAGGATTTCAACGACTTTGCTGACCAGATTCTTATTCAGATATTGGCGGTTGTTATGCGTCAGGATGTGTTGATTCAGGCGCTTCGTCGGATGCAGCACCGGCGTGCCTGTCTGATTGCTGTTGATATGCACGTTGACGGCTTCATTGGTAAAAAGCACGATCCCGTCAACCCAGACATTGATGCCGTTTTCTTTGAACAGCTTGGAAAGCTTGTAGACCTGCCCGCGCACCTGCTTGATCGGGTTCGGCATTTCTTTGGAATAACGTCCGCCGCCTCGGCCGATCTTATGTTGCGTCCAGATCGCCGCCTCGCCGTCGCCGACGATCTTACCGTTATGGTTCTTAACCTCAACGACATAGACGCCTTTGATGCCGACGATGATCAAATCCGCTTCCTGGCAATAATTCTGATAGCAGATTTTCAGATTAGTAAAGACATGGTAGTCATCCGGCAGATTCAGCGCATGCGCCAGACCGACCGTCTCGCCGCGCGCGCCGAAACGAAAGATGATGCCGCGCCGGACATAATAGCCGGAGCCGAGCAAAGCCGCCATGATCGGCAGTAAGAAGTACCAGCTTGTCACGACCATCCGTTCAATAAACAGCATGTAGAAGAAGACTACGACCAAAACCAGACAGCCGACGCCCGCCGCCAGATTCCGATTTGCCTTCCCCATTAGGGTATTGGTTCCGCGATGAATTTGAGCCATTGATTCACTCCCGCTTCTACAATTAATCTCCGTTTTCAAAAGGCCTGCCTGCGCAGCAAGAAAAAACGGTTTGACACTGGTATTATTCGGCTTTGCCGCTTAAAAAACCTCTAGTTTTCTCGCCTCGCTTTAAAATTTTGCAGCCCCGCCAATTCCGCTTCGCTTAGTTCCCGGTACTCGCCGAGCGCCAATGCCGGATCGAGTTCCAAATCACCCATTCGAATCCGCTTCAAATATGTGACGCTTTTGCCGACTGCGGCAAACATCCGCTTCACCTGATGGAATTTCCCTTCATAAATCGTCAGCCTGATTTCAGATTCGGAACCGGCCGAGAGAATTTCCAGCTGCGCCGGCAATGTCTTATAGCCGTCGTCCAGCTCAACTCCAGCCGCAAACTGCTTGCCGTCGGCTTCGCTCACTTCGCCTGCCACGCGAGCAAAGTACGTCTTCGGCACATGTTTCTTCGGCGAGAGAAGACGATGCGCCAACTGCCCGTCATTGGTCAAAAGCAGCAAGCCTTCCGTATCCTTATCGAGACGACCGACCGGAAACGGTTCGAACGCCGCATATTCCGGTTCGAGCAAATCAATAATGACCTTGTCATTACGATCCTCGGTTGCCGAGAGCACTCCCTGCGGCTTGTTCATCAGTAGATAGATGAATTCGCGGTAGCGCACCGCTTCGCCGTTCACCAGCAGCTCGTCGACTGCCGCGTCGATGATCATATCCGATTTAGTTGCTGGTGTCCCGTTGACCAGCACGCAGCCGCTGCGCACCAATTGCTTCACTTCTTTGCGGCTGCCGATGCCGATATGCGCCAGCGCCTTATCCAAACGTAATTTTTCCGCTTTTTCTTTCATTTTTATGCCTCCTCACTGTCTTGCCACCGCCAACCCGGCGGATATTCATTCTTTAACCAGGTTCCATCGCCCTTCGCCCAGCCGAGCGCATGCCCCTGCCAGGTCACGAGATGCCAGCCGCGCTCGCCGGTCATCAGCGTCTCCCCTTTCAGATAACGAATCGCCTGTCCTTTATCCGCAAGCGGATACTTGCGCGCCGTTTCTGTTCCTGCCGCAGTCAGTCCGAGCGCCAACGCCTGCGACGGTTTGAAGCGGCCGCGCGGCAAGGTTCCGAGCAGCCAGCCGGAGCGCTGCACCGCCAGCCCTTTTAAGAGGGGCAGGTCGTGATGTTCCCAGATCAGATGCTCGTCGCGCTCCACCAATACGCCGCCAGCCGGCAGCCAGTTCTGCCAGGCATTCTCATCACCGCAAAGATCCTGGCAAAAACCGACCAGCGCTTTCGCTGCAGTTGCGGAAACTTTCACCAGACGCTCCGGTAAGGCAACCACTGACGTCAGATCGCCCGCTTTTCGCAAACGACAAACGAAATGACCTTCGCCCCGCTCGCACTGCGGCCAGATGCGCCGTTCTTCGTCAAGCGTCAGTTCCGGGTAGTCCGCAAGCAATGCCGCGATCTGTTCCTCGTCTTCGCGCCGGTTAAACGTGCAGGTCGAATAGACCAGCGTGCCGCCCGGGCGTAGCATGCGCAGCGCCTGTTCGAGAATCGTGCGCTGCAGCCGGACATAACCGGCCACGCTCTCCTCGCTCCATTCTTTGGCCATGTCCGGTTCTTTGCGAAACATGCCTTCGCCGGAACAGGGCGCATCGACCAGGATACGGTCGAAAAAGCCTGGGAAAACCTGAGCCAGTCGCTCGGGCTGCTCGCGCAGCACCAAGATATTCGCGACGCCGCAGCGTTCGAGGTTGCGCAGCAGCACCTTGGCGCGCTGCGAGTTCGGTTCGTTCGCGACGAGCAGGCCGCTGTTTCGCATTTTACCGCCGAGCTGCACCGCTTTGCCGCCCGGCGCCGCGCAAAGATCGAGCACGCGCTCGCCCGGCAGCGGCGCAAGCCATTCGCCCGGCAGCATTGCACTCGGTTCCTGTATGTAATAGCAGCCGGCAAAATAATCGATTTCTTTGGCCGGACGGACTTCGCCTTCCGGATAATAAAAACCGTCTGGGCACCATTTTACGACTTCCGTCAGATACGGCAGCCGCGCCGCCAATTCCTGCGGCGTATTTTTCAGGCGGTTAGTCCTAAGACCCACGGCCCGCTTTTCCTGATAAGAAGCCACGAACGCCGCCAAATCCTCTTCTTTGAGCGATCGACTGAGTTCCTGGATGAGTTCCTTCGGCAATAGCATGGTCTTCCTCCTTTGCCTCGCATATCCTCCATCTTATCAGATTCCTGTCGATACAGCCAGACTTCGATTGTTCGCGCGTCAAGAAAAACTGCACTCTGTTCCTCTGCATAGCGCCTCGCTTTTAGGAAGAACTGCAAAGGCACGAAGCTAAGGAAGAGCGAAAGAGTTTTATCTTACAAAACTCCCTCGCTCTTTCTTTTCCCTTCGTGTCTTCGTATTGAAACCTTTTTTATCGCGCAAAAGAGGGCTTTGCTACAAGCCGTCGACGCGGTTGCGGCCCGAGCGCTTTGCCGTATACAGCGCGCGATCCGCCCGACCAAGGAAGGTTTCCCAGCTTTCTTCCTCGCTGCCGAGTACGGTGACGCCGATGCTGACGGTGCATTTCACCTCTTGCCCTTCCCAGGCTACGCGGTTCTCTTCCATTGAAACTCGAATCCGCTCCGCGACCGCTTTTGCGGCTGGCAGCGCCGTCTCCGGCAACAGCGCGGCGAATTCTTCGCCGCCCAAGCGGCCCAGATGATCGCTGTTGCGCAGATTGTGGCGACAGAGTTGGGTAAATTGGCGCAAGACCTCGTCGCCGCACGGATGTCCATAGGTGTCATTCACGTCTTTAAAGCGATCCAGGTCCATGACCAAAAGCGCCACCGGCCGCTGGTAGCGGCGCGCTCGCTGCAGTTCGGCCTGCACTTGGTCGACAAAGTGACGGCGATTCGCAATGCCCGTCAACATATCGGTGGTAGCCAGCATCACAAGTTCCCCCTCCAGCGCCTTTCGCTCCGTAATATCGCGCGAAATGCCAAGCAGACCTTCCACCTGGCCGCGCTTGTCGGTAAGCAGCGTTACGACGTTCTCCACTTCTACGCTCGCGCCATCCGCACGCAGATAACGGCAGTCCCAGCGATCCGGCAACAAGGCGGCCGGCCGGCCGGCCTGGTAGCCTTCTGTAAGGCATTGCAGGCGTTTTGTGAATTCAGCCCGGCTTTCTTCGCTGAGCAAAACCTCAACCGATTTTCCTTTCACTTCGTCGGCCCGCCAACCGGTCAGGCGAAGAATCGACGGGCTGGCATAGGTGAAGGAAAAGTCGTCCGGCCGGATCGTCCAGATCACATCCGCCGCGTATTCCGCAATCAGACGATAGCTTCGTTCACTATCCGCCTGCGCAAGCAGCGCCTCTTCCAGCGCCTTCGTCCGCTTCGCGACCCGTTCTTCCATCTCCCGCCAAAGGCGCGCGTTTTCGAGCGCCACCGCCATTTGCGTCGACAACATTTCCAGCAGCCGGATCCGGTCTTCGGTAAAGACGCCGCGCGCGCTGTTGTTTTCCAAGTACAACACGCCCATCCGCTTGCCTTGGCTGTGCATCGGCAGACAAAGCACCGATTTCACGTGGTTCTGACGTACACAGCTGTCGGCGGCAAAGCGGCGGTCTTCTTCGGCTGAAGGCAGCCAAAGCAGACGCTGTCCGGCAAGCGCATAGCGCAGCAAAAGCAACGGGATGCGCTCGCTGCCTTCGCTCAAGCGTTCTGCCTGCAGGCTAATCACCGGCGGCCGCGCGGCAAAGCCTTCCGCTTCCAGCCACAACGCATCACCGACTTCACTTAAGAAACAGACCCGCTGCGCACCGCTGTTTTCCAACACAATCCGTACCATCTTCGTCAACAGTTCTTCCAAGTTCCGCTCTCCGGCGACGACGCGCGATGCCTCGAGCACCGCCATCCAGTCCCAGCGGTCCAACCCGTTTGCCGCCTGACTTTGCGCCTGAATGAACGCATGTTCATCGCGCATTTTACTCGCCTTGCCCAGCGCGCCCCAAGCCGTGTACAGGCTGTGCGCCTGGTTCAAATATGCACGGCCCACGACATCTCTGCCGCGCGCGAGAAAGAATCGGCCGCCCAGTTCCCAGGCCAGCGCCTCCTCACCCAGACAGTCGTACTGTTTAGCCAGGCTTGCCGCCTGTTCGTAAAGTGCGCCCGCTTCATCCCACTGTCTGCGGATACGCAAACGTTCCGCTTCCACCAGGTAATATTTATGCAGATGATTTTCCGGTGCATGCTGCGCCCAGCGCCAGAGTCTGCGCTGATTCTCCTCGACCACTTCGTCTTCGGCCGTTTCGCTTTTCTCTTGCCCGGCCAGACGCGCCAGCGATTCATAGAAATGAAAGACAGGCGTCGTATACATCGCGTTTACGCCCGCCAACTGCTGTCGGCATTCTTCCGCCAGCTTGCGCAGGCCCGCTTCCTCTTCGCGCAGCAAATAGTCGCCGATCAGGCGCGTTATTTTCTCATAAAGTTTTCCTGTCGCCTCTTTCTGGCTGGCCGCCAAAGGCTCTTCGCCGCCCGCAGTCCCCTGTCCCTGCAAGCGGGTGACCAGCGTCAGGAAAAACTGATTCCAGCCGGCCGTTTTGCTCTGTCCCCATTGCGTCAAACGCTCTTTTACCGCCAGCATCTCCGTTTGCAGGTCGTTCAAGTCGAATCCGGCATAAAAAGCGTATTGCAAACGCTGCGCCGCCGCGTAACCGCCATATTCGAAGTCGCCCGTCTCCCAAGCGCTCTGATATGCCTCTTCCAGTACAGGCAAGCTCTCTTTCACCGCTTCTCGCCAGTGAAGAATATGCGAGCCAAAGACAAACAGCGTCTTTGTCCGCAAACTGACCGTCTGGTATCGCTTGCTCACGGCCAGCGCCAAGCGGCCAAAACGATAGCCCGCTTCGACATGTTGATACATGCCGGCCAAAATCGCGCCATAGCTTACGTAGCCATAGGCGGCATACGGCGAATTGCCTTGCGTCACCGAGATCTCGACCAAACGGCAGATCACCATGATGAATAAAGGCTGCGACGTCTGATACGTCGGCGCACCCATCCGGGTCAGCACGCGCAGTACGGCCAGCGCCTTCAGATCCGTAAGGCGCGGCAGTTCTTCCAATTCCTGCATGCCGCGCCCGCCGAGCGCCGCCTGTACCCGGTCCACTTCCGGCCAGACCTCGTCCAGACGCACTTCGCGCGGCAACACCAAATCCAGCGCCGCCAGCGCCTCAAGCCCCGCGCTCACAGCCTCTTCAATGCGCGACTGCGCGATCCGGTTCTGGATTCTCACTTCATAGGCAGGCACTCTGTCGAGCAGCGTCATGCCCCGCTCCAGCACAATCTCGCTCCAGCTTTCACTTTGCGCAAACATGCCGCCGAGGCAGGCCGCCTCGGCGCCCTCACTATAAAGCGCCAATGCCAACGCATAATCGGATTGCCACTGCTCTTTTGCTAAAAGCGCTATGCCGGCGGAAAAATAACCATAGGCAGAGCGATAAGCGGCTGACGCTTTCGCCCTGCGGCCCGCTTCGAGATTCAAGATCATAACGCGGCGAATCTCGCCCGCCTCTGAAATGATATGCGCCGCCAGATTCCATTGATCGACCAGTTCAAAAATTCGTTTGCCCCGCTCCGCCGGTTCGAGCGAATCATAGAGCGAGCGGGCGATCTGCAAATGGTAGCGGGCCGCGCTCTCTTTTTCCAGCATCGCATAGGCCACTTCCTGGATGCGGTCATGCGCAAACTTATAGCCGTACTCGGTCGAGAGCAACAAGCCTTCCGCGACGGCCAGACGCAGCGTCGCCGCAACCTGCCAAGGCGACTTTTCCGCGATCGCGGCCAACGTGTCGCGCAAGACGCGAATGCCGAAACAGGAGGCCAGGATCAAAAGCTCCAGCGTCGCACTGGGCAGACTCTTTACCTTTTCCGTCATCAGTCCAACTACATTGTCGGCCAGGCTCGTCTCGCGAATGGCCGCCAGACTCCACTGCCAGGCTCCTTCCTCACGCGAGAACGAAAGCAGCCCCTGATCGTGCAGGTGCTCCAAAAAACGTGATAAGAAGAGGATGTTCCCCTGCGTCCGGCCGTAGACCAGTTCCGCCAGCTGCGCGACATTCTCTCCCCGCACGCCAAGAACCTCTTCCAAGATCTTCAGCGTCACTTCATAGGGATGCTCTTTCAGCGTCAACTGCAGCAGCGACGTTTCCTGCTGCATCTGTTCAAGCCAACCGGACAGCAGATTTTCCCCATCCAGTCGGTTCTCGCGATAAGCGGCGATCACGACCAGCGCAGCCTGACTCTGTGAAATTTCCCGCAGCAATTTTAAAGACGCAAGATCCGCCCACTGCAAGTCGTCGAAAAACAGAACTACCGGGCGCTCCGGTTCGGCAACGATCTGAAAGAAGCGCTTTACGGCAACGAAAAGTCTTTTTTCCGCATCGCCGCCGTTCGTCTCCTCCGTCGGCGTCGCCCGGCCGAGCAGCGCTTCGCCGCGCGGCAAAAAGTCGGCCAGCAGCGCCGCGCCTTCGCCAAGCGCAATCAGCAGACGGCTGCGCAATTCGCCCACGTCTTCCGGCGCTTTCGCCAGCAATTGCGCCATAAGTTCTTCACAGGCCTCATACCAGCCGGAATATGGCAGGCTGCGATGAAGTTCCTGAAATTTACCTTCGCCGAACACGCCGCCCTGCATCAGCACCGGCCATTGCAGTTCGCGCGCCAGCCAGGATTTGCCGACTCCGGAACGGCCTGTGAGCAAAACCGTCTGACATTCGAGCTGCGTCGCTTTCGCAAGGCAGGCCAGCAGCTGTTCCCGTTCTTCGACCCTGCCGTAGAAGTGATCCGGCAAACGGAGGATATCAAGCTTGTCATGACTCGCCAGGACAAACAACGGGATCGCCTGCTTCATTCGCCACTCGCGCAGGCAATGCTGCAGGTCATAGGCGACGCCCGCCGCTGATTGATAGCGGCATTCCGGATCTTTTTCCAGCAAACGTCCGATCAGATCGCCGAGAATCGTCGGCGCGGCCGGACAAGCGGCCGTTAACGGAAGCGGCGCAACCGCCATATGGCAATGAATCCACTCCTGCGCGCTCTTAGCCTGAAACGGCAGCTGCCCTGCGATCAAGCGATATAAAAGCAGTCCCAGCGTATAAAGATCCGTGCGCCAATCCATTTCGCGCCGCATCCGCCCGGTCTGCTCCGGCGACAGATAGGCCGGATCGAGCCGCAAAGCGGCGTCGCTGGCCTTAAGCGCCATTTGCGCGCTTACACCGCTGGCGACGTCAGTCCCCCAGATCTTAACGTTTGCCGTTTGCGGCGCATAAAGGATGTTCTCCGGACGCAGCGCCGCATGGACAATTCGTTGCTGATGCAGATCCGACAACCCTTCCGCCAACGCGACGCCGATTTCCAAAGCCTGCTCTAAGGTAGGCTCCGCCGTTTCCAGCCAGCTGGCCAGCGGAAGCCCCGCAAAATCTTCCCAAACCAAAAACCAGCCGTCATCGTCCTGTTCTAAGTCAAGCACCGTCATGACGCGCGGCGAATGTACTCCGGCCAGCAGCTCATATTCGCGCAGCACCGTCTGACTGTTCACACGCCTGGCCGTATCGTTGCGGCTAAAGGTGAGCAAGACCGGATGCTTATCCCGGCGGCGTATGCCACGAACAATGCGATAATCTTCTCGCTCCTGCAGCAATTCTTGCAATTCATAACCTGGATGTTGCAACATAGCTACCCCCTCGCCTTATAACTGGCCCAGCGGCTTTTTCCGCTCCTACTGCATTGCAGTATTCTCCTTTTCCGTATTCGACATGCGCTCGACAAATCCCGCTTCTTCTCCGTTTTCTGCAAAAATAAAAAGAAGCTGCCCTTCCCTTACGGGTCGGACAACTTCTCCGTGATTTTTCAAGAAACTTTTGCCGTTTCACAGGCCGACTCGGCCTCAGCGCTCTGGATCGCCTGAAACTTTCTCGGCTCAAAATCCTTTTCCCACTTGGCGATTACAATCGTGGCAATGCCGTTACCGATCAGGTTGGTCAGCGCACGTCCCTGCGACATGAAACGGTCAATGCCGAAGATCAGCGCCAAGCCGGCTACCGGAATGCCGGGGATGACCGACAGCGTGGCCGCCAGGACGATGAAGCCGCTGCCGGTCACGCCGGATGCGCCCTTCGACGTCAGCATCAGCACCGCCAGGATCGTCAGCTGCTGCACCAGCGTCAGGTCGCTGTTCGTCGCCTGCGCGACGAAGATGGCCGCCATCGTCAGATAGATTGAAGTACCGTCAAGATTGAACGAATATCCGGTCGGGATGACCATGCCGACCACGGATTTACCGCAGCCCATCCGTTCCAATTTTTCCATGATGCGCGGCAGCACGCTCTCGGAAGAGGCCGTACCGAAGACGATCAGCAATTCTTCCTTTATATAGGAGAGAAACGGAAAGAGGCCTACGCCGGTCCAGTGCGCCACCGGTCCGAGCACGACGAGGACGAAGACGATGCATGTGCCGTAAAAGCAAAGCAGCAGTTTAGCCAGTGGGCCGAGCGACGCCAGGCCGTATTTTCCGATCGTAAAGGCCATCGCGCCAAACGTGCCGATCGGCGCCAAACGCATAATCAGGTCGACAAGTTTAAAGAGACAGTGCGACAGATCCGTTATGATCTTAAAGAGAATGCTCTCCTTGCCAAGCAGCGACAGCGCCCAGCCGAAAAGGAGCGAGATCAAAAGGACCTGCAGGATATCGCCTTTGGCAAAGGCGTCAACCACCGTATTCGGAATAATGTTCATGAAGAAATCCAGCGAGCTTTGGCTCTTGGCCGCCGTCGTATAGCTGGCGATCGCTTTGGTGTCGAGCGTCAGCGGGTCGATGTTCATGCCGACGCCGGGCGCGAGGAAATTCACCGCGACAAGACCGAGAATCAGCGCAAAAATCGAAACCACTTCAAAATAGAGCAGCGCCTTGCCGCCGACCCGTCCGACCTTCTTCATACTATCCATTCCCGCAATGCCGGTCACGATAGTGCAAAAAATAATCGGCGCGATAATCATCTTGATCAATTTAATGAAGGCATCACCTAACGGCTTCATTGCCTCACCGGTCGCAGGTGCAAAATGACCCAACGCAATGCCGACAACGATGGATACCAGCACTTGTACATGTAAAGAGCGTAACCACGACATGATGAATCCTCCCTTTCTCCAACAAGAGTAAGTTCTTTTCGTAACGATCATAAAGCACATTTATGCTACCCCTAGAGTACCATAAGTGATTATAAATACAATCCTTTGCGAGTAAATACACAGTATACAACCTTTCGCAAATTAACTGCATTTTCAGATTATTTTTGTTAACATCGCATACTTTCTATTTTAAATTCTCCATAACACGGCCACTTTTCTTCGTTTAACATCCCTTGCAGCCAACAAAAGAGAAAAGCACGCTCAGCCCTGCAGCCAAGCGTGCTTCCGTAACGACCTTCATCACTGAGCCTTATAATCCTCCGTTCCCGACCAGCGCCACTGCCAGTTTTGTACGTATAAATCGGCCAGCGCCTTATTGCCTCGCATAAGCAAAACGTTTTCCGTGTTCTTCTCCTCCGCCGCCTTCGTAAAATTGAATGAACCGGTAACCACATTGATTCCATCGATGATCATAATCTTATTGTGCGCAATCGCAAAATCATGATCGATTTTCACCGGGATCCCGGCGTTGGCCAGGAAGGTCGCCGAGGTATATTTCTCCGACTCCTGCGATTTATCGAGGATCACTTTCACATCGACGCCGCTTTTTTTAGCATTGACCAGCGCTTGTGCGATGTCACTGCTGGTAAAGCTGTATGCCTGCACCTGTACGCTCTTTTTCGCTTCTTTGATTGCTTTGACCACTAATTCAGTTCCGCCGCCTTTCGGTGAAAACGCAACTTCTATCGTTCCTGTTGCGTTTACCGTGTGCGCCGTCTTAAGTCCGTCCGGCAGGTTTTCCTTCACCGAAACGTCCGCCGCTGAAGACGCTTTTTTATCCTTGCTGCAGCCGGTAAAGACGCCCGCCGAAAAAGTCAGTAGCAATGCAATGCCGATTACGCCATATCGTTTCACAGATTGATTCATGCCATCCTCCTGAAAATCTATTTATTCATTGAGTATACCATCCGTATGCAAAAAGCCGCCAATTCAAAAATTGGCGGCTTTTTGCATACGACATCATTTCATGATCATCATTTCCGTCGCTTTGACCAGCGCCGTGACCTGATCGCCGACCTTCAGGCCCAAATCTTGCACCGAATCATTGGTAATCACCGCGACCAGCTCATCGCCTTTGTAGTCCATCACGATCTTGGCCATCACGCCGCCCTGGACAATTTCCTTGATTGTGGCGCCCATTTTATTTCTGCCGCTGATTTTCATTTTTCATCCTCCTTTCTTTCATTTTTGCATATAGACCGTATTCTCTTTTATTCCTAAAACTCCTGTTTTTTACTGATTGTTTGCAACGTCATTTGCCACTATACTTATAGTATTATATTATCCGGTAAAGTGTGGGTGATGCTCTTTGTTTGATTGGTTTCCCGTTTTGCTTTCGCTTAAGGTGGCTGCGGTTTCGCTGGTCATTGTTTTTTTCCTCGGCGTTGCCAGTGCTTTTGTTATGCACCGTTGGCATTTTCCCGGCCAATCCATTCTTGAAGCCCTCTTTATGCTGCCGCTCGTGCTGCCGCCAGTCGTCACCGGCTTTCTCCTGCTGCTGCTGATCGGAAAGCAGGGGCCGCTTGGTTATTGGTTGCACAGTTGCTTTGACCTGCAACTTATTTTCACGGTCTATGCCGCTATCCTGGCAGGCGTCGTCGTCGCTTTTCCTTTGATGTATCAAAGCACCAAGGCCGCTTTTTCGCGTGTTGATCATCGTTTGGAAGATGCCGCCCGAACACTCGGCGCGAGCGAATGGCGCGTTTTTTTCACGATCACGTTGCCGCTCGCCAAAGGCGGTTTATTGTCCGGCATGGTCTTATCGTTCGCACGTGCGCTAGGCGAATTCGGCGCAACGATCATGGTCGCCGGAAACATCCCCGGTCGTACGCAAACGCTGCCGCTAGCCATTTATTTTGCCGCCGAAGCCAACGATTTATCGAAGGCAGGAGCTTATGTACTTTTAATCAGCGCGCTTACCTTCCTTTTAATTTTCGGCTTGAACCGCTGGAATAAGCCGACTGGGCGACGCGCTTCCGAACAGGGGTGGTTTTGATGTTGCAAGTCAAAATTCAAAAACATTTGCCCGATTTTAGTCTGGAAATGGATTTTTCTCTTACCAACCGCATTCTTGTGCTATTCGGCCCGTCCGGCAGCGGCAAGACCACGCTGCTGCGCTGCATCGCCGGCTTGACTACGCCGGATAGTGGAAAAATCTGCTTAGACGGCATCACCTATTACGATTCGGAGCTAGGCCTGTTTTTGCCGCCCCGCCAACGCCGCGTCGCTTACATGTTTCAGGAATATGCATTGTTTCCGCATATGAATGTCCGGCAAAACATCCGTTATGGACTCTCGAAGCCGGACAGCACTACTGAAGATTTGTACGCCAGCCTGCTTGATAGCCTTAAGATTAGCCACCTTATCGAGCGCGATGTCCGGCAATTATCGGGCGGTGAACAACAACGCGTCGCTCTGGCCAGAGCCTTGGTCACGCAGCCTAAAGTCTTGCTTTTAGACGAACCCCTTTCCTCCTTGGATTGGGACACCCGCCAGGAATTGCAACAGGAGCTGCGCACGCTGCAGGAGTTGTGGCGCATCCCATTTGTCTTGGTCACCCACCACCGGGATGAAGCGGAAAGCGTCGGTGACGACATCATCTTCCTCGCCCAGGGCAAGCCCCGTACGCCGCCGCTCGATTGTAGCAGCGCGGAAGCACGCTTGCTGCTGGGCGCTGAGGACGAGGAATTGACAGGCGTCAGCTATTAAAGAACACTGGCCGATAATGAAAAAGAGCACGCGAAAATCTTCCGACGCGCTCTTTTTCTTATACGCTTTACTTCATCAGCGGTTTACGCTTCAGGTACTGCCCTCTATCCGGCGCAGCCAAAATAGTGCCTTCGTCAAACGCCAGTTGACCGCGCAGATAGACTTGGCGCACCGCCCCTTGCGTCTTTATTCCTTCATACGGCGTATAATCCACGCGCTGCTGTTGCGTTTTTGCCGTGATCATTCCTGTTGCCGTCGGATCCCAGACCACGATGTCGGCATCGCTGCCCGGCGCAATCGTTCCTTTCTTCGGATAGAGGCCGAAAAGCTTCGCGGGCTGCGCCGCGCAGCGCATCACCCAGTCGTTCAGGCTGATGCGCCCAGCGAGCACGCCATAGCTATAAAGAAGCGCCAGGCGGTGTTCGACGCCGGGGATGCCATTCGGAATGCGACTGAAGTCACTTCGCCCCAGTTCTTTCTGTCCTACAAAGTTGAAGGAGCAATGGTCGGTCGCCACCGTATCGAGCACGCCTTGCTTCAGCCCGTTCCAGAGCATCGTCTGATTCTCCTTGTCGCGCAGCGGCGGCGACAATACGAACTTGGCGCTCTCAAAACCCGGCAGGAGATATCGCTCTTCATCCAGCACCAGGTACTGCGGGCAAGTTTCCGCATAGACCGCCTGACCGCGCGCCTTGGCCTCGCGCACCGCTTCGAGCGCCGCGCCGCTGCTGAGATGCACGATAAAGACCGGCGACTTCGCCGTTTCCGCTATTTTAATGATACGCTGCACCGCTTCCAGTTCGACCGTGATCGGACGACTGAGAGGATGATAGCGCGGGCCGCAGTGACCGTTCTCCAGTTCCTGCCTGGCCAGTTCGACGATCAGATCTCCGTTTTCGCAGTGCACGCAAAGGATCGCGCCCAGACGATCGAGCGCCTGCATAGCCTGGAACAGGACGTCATCCGCAACCTGCAGACTGCCTTTGTAGGCCATATACATCTTATATGACGTCACGCCGTCTTTTCTTACCAACTCCGGCAATTCAGCCGTCACCGCTTCATTCCAATCGGTGATCGCCATATGAAAGCCATAATCTACATAACAACCTTTGGCGGCCCGTTTATGCCAGTTCGCCATGCCCTGGCGCAGCGTCTCGCCTTTGAACTGCGTCGCATAGTCGATAAAGGTTGTCGTCCCGCCGCTGAGTGCGGCGCGGCTGCCGCTGACAAAATCGTCCGCGGTCGCCATCGTACCAATCGGCAGGTCAAAATGCGTATGTGCGTCGATGCCGCCCGGCACGAGCAGGCAGCCTGTCACATCGCGCACTTCATCGCCCGACTGCCGGATGTCACTGCCGAGCGCGGCAACCGTCTCGCCTTCGATTCGGACATCCGTCCGGCAACATTCCGCAGCCGTTACCACAGTGCCGCCCTGCAACACGATCCCCATTTCCGTTCCTCCTTTATCAAAAAGGCTGCTACGTTTATTTGAAAACGGCAGAGTCTTAACACGAAGAAGAGAAGAGAAGAAGTGCAAAGCTAAGGAGAAGTTAGAGTTATTTTTTTGTATTAATAATCCCTTCCCATCTTTCTTTTCCTCTTCCCCTCTTCGTGTTAAAAAAACCTCGCCAAACACGAGCAACGTTTCGTTTTCATTTTTACTCCCACAGCCTGCGAAATAAAATACACAGCGCGGCAGCGTTATTATATTCATTATAATCGCTTTGCACCACGCTGTGTGTGTTTCGCTGCGCCGATTTTAACCGGCCGCTTCTTCATGAAGTTTTTCCGCATGCGTCATGCCGCCTGCGCCGTCGTGCTTCACGCCGTTTAGGAAGGCGTTGAGCAAAATCGCCGCGATACTGCCGGCCGTGATGCCGCTGTGCAGGATGACCTGCATCCAGCTCGGGAAATCGTGATAGAAGTTCGGCTGCGCCAGCGTGATCATGCCGATGCCGATGCTGATGCCGACGACCATGATATTATTCGTGCCTTCGAATTCGATCTTGGAGAGCGTCTTGATGCCGCTTGCGGCAACCATGCCAAACATCGCGATCCCAGCGCCGCCGAGCACCGCGCTCGGAATGCCCGCGATAACCGCGGCCAGCTTGGGCACAAGACCGAGAACGATCAGGATGACGCCCGCCGCCGCAACGACGAAGCGGCTTTTGACGCGCGTCAGGCCGACCAGGCCGACATTCTGCGCAAAGGCCGTATAAGGAAAGCTGTTCAGTATCCCGCCCAGGACGGTCGAAAATCCGTCGGCGCGCAGGCAACGCGCCAGGTCATTGCTCGTCACCGGTTTGTCGATGATCTCACCGATCGCGATGCTGTCGCCGGTCGTTTCCGTCATGACGACCAACATCACGAGAACCATCGATACGATCGAAGCGATGTCAAAAGTCGGATAGCCGAACCAGAACGGCGTCGTGATGCCGACCCAGGCCGCGCCGCTCACCTGCGAAAAATTGGCCATGCCAAATGGAATCGCGATGATCGTGCCGATGATCAAGCCCATCAGTACCGCAATGTTGCTGATAAACCCGGTGAAAAAGCGGTACATGACCAGTACGATCAGCATGACCGTGAACGCCATCGCAATATATTTCATGCTGGCAAAGTCAGGCGCCTTCGGGTTGCCGCCCGCTGCCCACATCACCGCGACCGGCATCAGCGTGATGCCGATGATCGTAATGATGCTGCCGGTGACGACCGGCGGGAAAAACCGCAGCAGCTTGCTGAAATAGGGTGCGAGGAGATACGTCACCAGACCGGCGACGATAATCGAGCCGTATACCGCCGGCAGTCCGTTGGTCTGGCCGATAATGATCATCGGCGTCACCGCCGCAAAGGTAACCCCTTGAATCATCGGAATCCGAATCCCCATGTTGCCGAAACCGAGCGTCTGGATCAGCGTCGCGATACCGCAGGTAAACAAGTCCGCATTAATGAGAAAAATAAGTTGCTCTTTACCGAGACCGAGTGCATTGGCCACAATCAAAGGAACCGCAACTGCGCCGGCATACATCGCCAGAACGTGCTGCAAGCCATAGATGAAAAGCTGTCCGAACGGCAGCATTTGGTCAACCGGGTGACATGATTTTTCCCCCATGCCTGATCACCTCATCTTTTATTCCTTATCGCCTATTTATTTTTCTTCTTGCTCAGGCGCCGTTGCTGTTTGCCGTACGGCTTTGCAAAACGGATACCGGAACGATCTTCGCACTTGCGACATCGACGAGCCCCGCATCGGTCAGTTTCAATTCCGGTATGACCGGCAAGCTAAGAAACGCCAGCGTCATGAATGGATCATAATCGGGCCGGATGCCCAGATCGCGCGCCACCGTCTGCAAAATCGCCAGCTCTTCCTGCACCCACTCCACTTCGCGATCCGCCATCAAACCCGCCAGCGGCAGCGGCAGGGAACCGAGCACCAACCCGTCGGCGACGGCCACCAGACCGCCTTGCATCCGTTCCGCCTGTCTCACGGCGAGCAGCATATCCTCGTCATTCACGCCAGCCACCACTAAATTGTGACTGTCATGCGCAACAGTCGATGCAATCGCACCGCGTTTCAGGCCGAGACCGCGCAGCAGGCCGACGCCGACCCGCCCGCTTCCTTTATGCCGTTCCCATACGGCCAGCTTGATGATATCCTTTTCCGGCTGTGCGATAAAAGCGCCGTCAACGACCTTTACCGGCAGCTCCAGGTCTTCCGTGACCAGCTGACCAGGAATCAGGCCGATCACCCTGGCGATCGGCGATTGGGCAGGCAGACGCAGCTGCTCTTTATCGACCCTGGCCAGATGCATCGTGTCGCGTACGATTCGCTCATCGACGCGGGCGTTGACCTGCAGCGCCTGACCGTTTTCCGCGGCAAGGACGCCGTTTTGCCAGACCCTTTCAGGCTGCCAAGAGACAAGGTCGCTAAACGCCAGGAGATCGGCCCGGTAACCGGGCGCAATCGCGCCGACATCGCGCAGGCCGAAGCAGTTCGCCGCATTGATGCTCGCCATCTGCAGCGCCAGACTGACGTCCAGCCCTTCTTTTACCGCAAGCCGCACCAGATGGTTGATGTGTCCGAGGTTCACCAGATCTTCCGGATGACGGTCATCGGTGACGAACATGCAGCGCCAGGCGGTCTTAGGCGTCACAACCGGCAGAAGCTGCAGAAGATTTTTCGCGGCCGAGCCTTCGCGCAGCATCAGATACATGCCCTGGCGCAAACGCTCAAGCGCCTGCTCAGGCGTCACGCATTCATGATCGCTGCCGATACCTGCCGCAATATAGGCCGTTAAGGCATAGCCTTCCAAACCGGGTGCATGTCCATCGATCGGACGGTTTCCCGCCATGCGCAGTTTTGCAAAAACCGCTTCATCCTGGTTGAGCACGCCGGGAAAATCCATGACTTCGCCCAGACCGATGACACGGGGATGCTTTAGAAACGGCTCCAGTTCCTGCGCCGAAAGATCCGCGCCCGACTGTTCGAGCGGGCTTGCCGGCACGCAGGACGGCAGCATGACATAGACGCGTAGCGGCAGATCTTCCGTCGCGTCAAGAATGAACTGGATGCCGCGTTCGCCGACGACATTGGCGATTTCATGCGGATCGGCGATGACGGTCGTCGTACCGGCGGCCACGACCAGACGGGCGAATTCGGTTGGGCTGACCAGCCCGCTTTCCAGATGGACATGCCCATCGATAAAACCGGGCGTTAGATATCGCCCTTTCAGATCGACCTCTTCCCTGCCGCTGTAACGTCCCACTCCGGCAATGTAGCCGCCTTGGATGGCCACGTCCCCGGGCAGGAATTCACCGGTAAAGACATGGAAGACCTGGGCATTCTTGAGAACCAGATCGGCCGGTTTTTCTCCGGCCGCAACAGCCACCAAGTCCTGCAACGGTTTTTGCATGACCACCCCTCCTTTTGCTTAATGCAGCCGCATATAGAAATTAACGAGAAATGCGATGCTGACCGCCCACATGATCCAGCTCACATCTTTTCCTTTACCGGTTAACACTTTCAAAAACGTGTAGCTGATGAAGCCGAAAGCGAAGCCGTTCGCGATGCTGAACGTCAGCGGCATCATGATGATCGTCAGGAAAGCCGGCAGGCCGTCCGTGAAATCGACGAAACTGACGCTGCTGATTTCGGCCATCATCAAAGCGCCGACCAGAATCAGCGCGGGTGCGGTCGCAAAGCCCGGCACGATGCCGATCAGCGGTGCGAAGATCAGCGAGACGACGAAGAGAGCGGCGACGACGATCGCCGTGAGACCGGTTCGCCCGCCTTCGGCGATGCCTGCGGCGCTTTCGACATAGGACGTCACCGTCGATGTGCCGAAAGCCGCACTGGCAATCGTACCCATCGCATCGGTGGTGAGCGCTTTATCGATGTTTTCAATCTCGCCCTTGTCGTCCATCAGTTTGGCCTTGCGCGTCAAGCCCATCAGTGTTCCCATATTATCAAACAATTCCACGATCGTAAATGTAAAAATGATCGAAAACAAACCGTATTCCCATGCGCCGCGCACGTCCATCTGCATGAACGTCGCCGACATGCTCGGCAGTTGGAAGCTCAGGATATCGCCGATTCCTTTCGGTACCGGTACTGCGCCGAAGGCCATGCCGAGCGCGGTCACCGCCATGATGCCGATCAGCATCGCTCCTTTTACGCCGCGCGCCATCAGCGCCGCGGTAAAAATGATGCCGATACAGGCTAAGAGCGGTTCGGCCTGCGTCAAGTGGCCGACGCTGACGAACGTCGCTTTGTCGGAAACGATGATGCCTGCGTTCTTAAGACCGATAAAGGCGATGAAGAGTCCGATGCCGACGCCGATCGCGCATTTCAGATTCATCGGTACGGCCTTGATGATCGCCTGGCGGATTCCGCCGAGCGTCAGGATCAGGAACAGGATGCCGGAAAAGAACACGGCGCCGAGCGCGACGGTCCAGTGCAGATGCAGCACGCCTACGACATAGTAGGCGAAAAAGGCATTGAGTCCCATGCCCGGCGCAACGGCGATCGGCATGTTCGCCCAGGCCCCCATCACCAGCGATGCGGTCGCGGTCGCCCAGATCGTCGATGCGATCGCCGCTTCTTTTGGAATTCCGGCATCGGCCAGAATGTTCGGATTGACGAAAATAATGTATGCGAGTGCGACGAAGGTAGTAAGTCCAGCAATTAACTCTGTTTTTACGTCGGTATTTTTTTCTTTCAGCTTAAAAATCCGTTCCAGGATTCCCTCTTGCGTTCTGGGCGGTTCCATTCGAGAAGCCTCCTTCAGATTGGCGCTCATACTATTCCCCCTTATGAAATCATTGCCATTCCTTTCTGACCCAGTACCGACTCTTGCCTTTGCTGCTTTCCCTTGCCGTGCCTCACCTCCTTTTCTTTTGCCTGATGATCGCGTTTCACACAGAGCATCTTGCGCACCCATCCTGGCGAGCCGTTTCGCGGCTTTTCGCCATCCGTCGCAGCGACGCCTCTGCTCGGGCATATTCTGCGCGTTCCGCCTCTTTTATCTCTTGCCACTTTCCGCCAAGGCGACGGCGGTCAGTACAAACCCCGTCCAGACGCCTGCACACGCAGCGCCTGCGGGAAGGTTTGTCAAAAGGAAGCGCCGCTTAGCGGCAACCGTTTTGCGCGCAGGTTTCGCCCTGCTGCTTAGCCTGCAGCGGCTCGCCCGCTCTTTCGAATTCCGGCGGCAGCGCTTTGCCGAGCCGCTTATACATCGTCCTTTTCACCGCACGCAGGACATTCTCATAGCCGGTGCAGCGACAAAGATGGCCGCTCAATCGTTTGCGCAGCTCGTCATCGTCATACTCCTGCCCGGTCTCAAGCACTTCGAGCGCGGTCATGATGAAGCCCGGCGTGCAGAAACCGCACTGCACGCCCGTTTCATCAATGAAAGCCTGCTGGATATCGCTGAGTTCTCCACCCGGACCGAGCAGGCCCTCCAGCGTGCGGATGCGCTTGCCTTTCGCCCAAACCGCCAGATAGAGGCAGGAATTATAACATTCGCCGTCGATCAGCACATTGCAGGCGCCGCATTCACCGACCTCGCAGCCTTTCTTGACCGAAGTCATGCGGTAGTCGTTGCGCAGCATATCGGTCAAAGAAGCCCTCGCATCGACCATGCAGGAGACGTCTTTTCCGTTAAGGTTGCATTCCACAAGACGATACTGATTGATCACAGGACCTCACCTCCACAGCGCTTCACCGCTTCATTCAGACAGCGTTTGGCCATTTCGACCGCGATATGCTGACGGAAATCCTTTGCCGCGCGCCAGGAGTCGCGCGGGTTGATATCGTTCAGGACGGCCCGGCTGAACGCCTCGAGCGTCGCCTGCGTGACCGGCTGACCGTTTGCCGCCGCTTCTGCGCTTGGCGTACGCATTGGTACAGGCCCGGCGACGCCGTATGCGATGCGCACGCGCGCAAAGCTCTTCTTATCCGCCGCAAGGCTGGCGTTAACCGAACAGCCAAGCGTCGCCAGATCCATCGCGTTGCGCATCGCGTACTTGATGTAAAAGCCGTGCGTGTTTTCGTAACTCTCTCTTGGGATGATCAGCGCGGTCTGTATTTCTCCGGGACGGATGTCGACGACGCCGGCCTTGATGTAAAACTCCTTGATCGGCAACTGACGAATGCCATCCGGGCCCGCAAGTTCGACAATCGCTTCCCAGGCATGCAGCGTCGACGCGGAGTCTGCCGAAGTCACGCCGTTACAGGTATTGCCGCCGATCGTGCCGACATTGCGAATTTGCGGGCCGCCGATCGTATCAACCGCTTCGCCCAACACATTGATGTACTGTTGGATGATCGGGTCGCGGGTGATGTGAGAAAAGCTCGTCAGCGAGCCGATGCGGATCGCGCCCGCCGCATCGAAGCGCACGCCGCGCAGCTCGTCGATCGTCTGGATGGAGATCAGTTCCTTGCCGGCGCGTTTACCTTCTCGCATCTGCACCAGGACATCGGTTCCGCCGGCGAGGATCTCGGCTTCCGGATGCTCGACGCGAAGCCGGATCGCATCTTGGATGCTTTGCGCCTCATATAACTCCTTCATATCATACATCGCTTATTTCCCCTCTTCCTTCCAAGGATCTTGAATGAGCCCTTCTTCGCTGAAGCGCCGGAACAGGATGTGCGGATTCAGCGGCAGTTTGTCGATCGCGACGCCGGTCGCGTTGAGAATCGCGTTGCGGATCGCCGGAGCGACCGGCGTTGCGGGCGGCTCACCCAGTGCCTTCACCCCATAAGGACTCGTCGGTTCGAAGTTTTCCACAAACTGCGCCTCCAGGTGCGGATGATCGACAAAGGTGGAGAGTTTATAATCGAGCAGGTTATTGTTCAGCGGTTTGCCCGTCTTCGGGTCGAAGAGCAACTGCTCGCTCAATGCATATCCGATGCCCATCGACATGCCGCCGTGCACCTGCGCCTCAGCCAAAGCCGGATTGATCAGTCGGCCGCAATCGTGAACATTGATGATCTTCACGAGCTGCGCCCTGCACATCGGGATATCGACCTCGACCTCCGCGATGCAGCAGCCGAAGGAGTAGGCGTTGTTCTTGATCTGATAGCTCGATTCTGCGGTGATATGCTCGCTGTTCTCAAGACTGTAAAGCACCTCTGTCGCCAGATCGCCAAGCGACATCAGGATTCTTTTGTCGGTCTTGCGGATGATGTTGCTCTCCTCCACATCCAAATCAGCGATATCTACGCGGGTCAGCGCGCTGGCGTGCTTCAAAACCTTTGCCTTAAGGATGCGCCCAGTCTGGCAGATCGCAAAGCCGCAGGCGTAAGTCTGCCTTGAGGCATACGCGCCGAGACCGAACGGCGTGACGTCGGTATCCTGGCAGGACACGACATGGACATCCTCGTAATCTCTGATGCCGATCACATCAGCCGCCATTTGCGCATATGCGGTATCCGCGCCCTGACCGATCTCGGTTTCTCCCACCTGCAACTGGATCGAACCGTCTTCATTCATGACCATGCGGCAGGACGAATGCTCCAAAGCGATCGGCCATACGCCCGTGTTGTACCATAAGCAGGAGATGCCGATCCCCTTGCGGATTGGTCCGCTCTGCTTTTTGTATTCTTCGGCTTTCCTGCGATAGTCCATATACGCGATCGCCTTGTCGAGACACTGATTGAAACTGTCGAAGTAGTTCTCGTTCTTCGAGAAATTGTCCTTGTAGCCTACCGGCATGATGTTTTTGCGCCGGAACGATTCCGGGTCAAGACCGAGCGCCTTGCAGACATCATCGGTATGGCTTTCCACCGCGAACATCGCCTGCGGAATGCCGTAGCCGCGCATCGCACCCGCGACGGATTTGTTCGTATAGATCGTATAGGCGTCGCCCTGCACGTTGGGACAAGGATACATTTGAGGAAACGCTCCCATCCCCTTGGCCACGATCGAATGTCCGTGCGATGCGTATGCGCCCTGATCGGAAAAGCACTCGATCTTGCGGGCGACATAGCTCCCATCCGGCCTTACCCAGGAAACGACATGGAAACGGATCGCATGACGAACGCGATTGCTGACGAAGGTGTCCTCGCGCGGCACATCAAGCTTGACGAGGCGGCCGCCAAGGCGGATCGAAAGATAGGCGGCCAGCGGTTCATAGAGCGTGTCCTGCTTGTTGCCGAAGCCGCCGCCGATGTAAGGCTTGACGACGCGGACGCTGCCCCAGGGTATGCCGAGCGCATGACCGATCGTGCGCCGTACGATATGCGGAATCTGCGTGGAGCTGACCACGACCGTCCTGCCGTTCTCGCCGTACGCATAGGTGATGAAATTCTCAATATGGCAATGCTGCACGACAGGCGTATCGTACCACTTATCGATGCAGATCAGTCCCGGTTCCTTTATCGCTTCTTCATAGTTGCCGATGTTGATATTCGTATGTTTGAGAATGTTGTTCGGAAACTCTTTGTGAATGAGCGGCGCGCCGTCCTGCATCGCCGCCTGCGGATCAAGCACGAACGGCAATTCCTCATATTCTACCTTAACGGCACGTGCGCCCTGCGCCGCAGCCACTTCATCCTCGGCCACGACCGCGGCGACATCGTCGCCATAATAGCGGACATGGCGGTTCAGCAGACGACGGTCCGCAACGTCCTGATGGCGGGGATCGGTCGACCAGGGATGACCCGCGGTGGGAAAATCAATCTCCGGCACGTCGAAACAGGTGATGACGTCAATGACGCCCGGTATCTTCTTCGCCTCGGAAACGTCAATCGCTTTCACATAGCCATGCGCGATCGTCGAATGCACGACCACGATGATCAACGCACTCTTGTCGCATAGATCGTCGGTGTATTTGGCGCGTCCGGTCACTTTGTCGAACGCGTCGACCCGTCTTACGCTCTTTCCTACATTAGCCACGATGCAGTCCTCCCTAAGATGATCTTATCGCTCATTCAACTGCCGAACCAATTTGTTGGCCACTTCCGCCACCTTGTCCTCGTCGATCAAACCCTCGATGCGTCCGTCCTTAACGACGATCCGCCCGTTGACAATCGTATAATCGACCGGCCGCGCGATTCCGACCGTGCTCAGAACCGCTCGTGGATCAAACTGCGCGCCGACATATTCGATCTTTTCCATATTGATCAAAAACAGATCCGCCGCCTTGCCGACCTCGAGGCTGCCGATGTCGTCGCGCCCAAGCAATCTTGCGCCGCCGCGCGTCGCCAGCTGCAAAAGCTGATAAGCGCTCGGCGCTGTCGAACTGTAGTGCAGGCGATGCATCAGATACGCGCTGCGCAATTCCTGCAGCATGTTCGAGCCGTCATTGCTGGCGCTACCGTCGACTGCAAGACCGAGTGGCACGTCGAGTTCGAGCATGCGCGGAATCTTCGCCACACCGGACGCGAGCTTCTGATTCGAGCTCGGGCAATGTGCGACGCCTGTCTGCGTCGCAGCCAGTAATTCCAGTTCCGTATCGTCGAAATGGATGCCGTGCGCATACCAGACATCGCTGCCCAGCCAGCCAAGACTGTCCATATACGCGAGCGGCCGCAGGCCGAATTGCTGCAGACAATATTCTTCCTCATCTTTGGTTTCAGCCAGATGCGTATGCAAACGCACCTTCTTGCTGCGCGCCAAGAGCGCCGTCTCACGCATCAGTTCGCCGGATACGCTGAACGGCGAACAGGGCGCCAATGCCACCTGACGCATCGCACCCGGTTTCGGATCATGATACTCTTCAATCAGACGCTGGCTGTCCGCGAGGATCTCATCGACCGTCTGCACCAGATCGTCCGGCGGCAAGCCGCCATCGCTTCTGCCGCGCGCCATGCTGCCGCGCGCCGCGTGAAAGCGGATGCCAAGGTCCGTCGCAGCCGCGAACTGATGATCGATAAGATGCTTCGCGCGAGCGCGGGGAAAGACATAATGCTGGTCGAAACAGGTGGTGCAGCCGTATTTCAGCAGTTCGGCCATGCCGACCAGCGAACTGTAATAAATCATCTCCGGCGTCAAACCGCGCCAGATCTCATAAAGCGTCTTCAGCCAGGGAAACAGTTCCATGTTCTGCACCTGCGGCAGATTGCGCGTGAACGTCTGATAGAGATGATGGTGCGTGTTGATCAATCCCGGATAGGCGAACAGCCCCTTGCCGTCGATCACCGTTTCGGCATTCCTCTGCTCCGTACCGAGATAGGCGATCCGTCCGTCTTCAATCAGAAGATGCTGTCCTTCCAGCACACGATCCTCTTTATCGAGTGTGACAATGGCTTTTATATTTTGAATCAGGATGCTTTTCATGCGTCACCTCTCTTTATGGCTGCTCCTGCCTATTTATCATGCAAAAAAGATGCCAAGGCTGCTTTGCTTTCGGGGCAGGCAACCTGCGTTTTCCAACCTTTCCTGGTATTGCCTGCGCAATCTTTCTTTTCGGCGGCCCATATTTTTTTTGCACGCCGCATTTATTTTCCCGATTCGCTCCGTTTTCCGCCTCGCTGCGACTTCCTGCGCGATTTACCCTTATCAAAACGATAAATTCTATCACTTTGATAAGACACCTTCTTTTTCTTCTTTTACAAGAAAAAGACCTGCAAACACAAAGTCTGCAAAGCCTTTTTAAAAAAATTACGCTTATTTCTTTCGCTTTCCTTATCAAAATGATAAAATGCTACAACAGTTCGTTGATCTTCCGGTACAGCGTAGCGATGCCGATGCCAAGCTGACGCGCCGCTGCCTGCTTGCCCTTTGTCGAATCGCCGTACATCTGGATCGTCTTTTGGATGTGTTCGCGCTCCACTTCGCGCAGCGTCTTAACGCCGACGTCGCCTGCGCGCGGCCCGTTCTCCGCATAGCTGAGGATATTGCCTGGCAACGTCTCTTTCGTCAGAAACCCCTGCGGATCAGCCATGTTGATCATGAACTCGACGGTGTTCTCGAGTTCGCGTATATTACCGGGCCACGGATAACAGCGCAAAAGCTGCGCGGTCTCCTTATCAGTCCCGTAAACCTCTTTGCGAAACAGCTGACGATATTTCTGCACCATCGCATCGACCAGCAGATCGACGTCTTCCATGCGCTGACGCAGCGGCGGCACTTCCATCGGAATGACGTTGAGGCGATAATAGAGATCCTCGCGAAACTTCTTTTCTTTGATCAGCTCTTTCAGATCCTTATTCGTCGCCGCGATCACGCGCACGTTCAGCGTGATCAGCTGGTTGGAGCCGATGCGCACCAGCTTTCTTTCCTGCAGGACGCGCAGCAGCTTCACCTGCAGATAAAGAGGCATGTCGCCGACTTCATCGAGAAAGAGCACTCCCTTATTGGCCAGCTCGAACTTACCGATCTTGCCGCGCGGATCCGCACCGGTAAAGGCGCCCTTCACATAGCCGAAGAGTTCGCTTTCCAGCAGCGTGTCCGGGATCGCGCCGCAGTTGATGCCGATGAACGGCTGCGTTCGCCGGTTGCTCGCTGCATGAATCGCACGCGCGATCAGTTCCTTGCCGGTACCGCTCTCGCCGGTGACCAGCACGGTGGAATTGGATTCGGCGATCTTGGCGATCTTCGTCTTCAGTTGCCGAATCACCTCGGACTGACCTAAGATATTGTCAACTGTGACGCTTGTCGAAACATTGGTCAGATCATAGATGCCCGACTTGATGCTCTTGATCTCATTGAAAATAAAGACCTGATCCTGTTCTTTGATCTCCGGTTCCACGCGGAGCAGCTCTCCCATCAGATACGAGGTCTTGCTGCCGATCGTGACGCGGTATTCTTCCGAGCCCAATAATGAGTCGCCGGTGCTTTCGATCGTCACCTTCTTGTTGAGGCAATCTTCGCTCAGCTGCAGTTGCTTCTGCGCGCTCTGGTTGATCTGCAGGATGTGCTTGTCCTGATCCAACACCAAGACGCCCTTGTCGACGTTGTTCATGACGAGCAGCAAGAGTTCCATCTGCCGCCGGTTCCGCTCGAGTTCGCGGTGTTCGTAGGCCTTGGCGCTGATGAATTCGGCGATCTGCAGCAAAAAAAGTTTTTGTACTTCGAGATCTTCGAGCAGCCGCTTTTTTTGCGCATCGGCAAAGCAAATCAGACCGATCACGCCGATGATCTCCTCTTTCAGCTTGATCGGCGTGCAGAGTTCCATCTTTTCATCGCAGCAACCGCGCCGCGGACAATTCGTGCACAGCTCATGCTGGCCCGGTTCTTCGATCAGTTGCATCTCGCCGCTTTGCATTACCTGACGGTAGACAAAGCCTTCGTGCGACATGTCTTCATTGATCCGATCCTTATAGACTCCGGTTCCCGCGATCCTGACCAGGCCGCTGTCGACGATCTCGACGTCGACCTTGATCACATGCGCAATGATCTCGGCGTATTGAAGCACTGATGCCTGTATCTCTTGCAATATCGATGCTTTCATTCTGCACTCCCCGCTCTTCTCCTAAGATCTGCGCCAGCGGCGCCAGATAAGCTTCATTCTTTCGTAATCCTGCGGCGTATCGAGGTCGTCAAAGACCGTTTCGTCCTCCACCTCGACAAGTTCAATCGCCTCTTGGTCCGCCAGCAACGCACGCGCGCCTTCGTCGCCTGAAAGTCCGAGCAGCGCCGTACGCCAATGTTTCAGGTCGAAGAGCACCGGATTGCCCCGCCGCCCCTGATAGGCCGGGGCGACGGTCGCACCGCCGCTTTTCCGGTAGTGTTTTACGAGGCGTTCAAGCAGCGACGCGTCGAGCAGCGGCTGATCCGCCAACAGAAAAAGCACCGCAGCGCAATCGTCCGGCAAGGCGTCAAGCGCGCAACGCAGGCTGCTGGCCTGCCCGCTTAGCCAGGCTTCATTCTGCACGACCGTCAAACGTAAGCCGGTGAGCGCTTTCGCAACCTGCGCGCCTTCTGCGCCAAGCACCACGATGACGCCGTCCAGGCGTGCAGCACAGGCGGCTTCGGCCACCCAGCGAATCACCGGCTTGCCGCCCAGTTCCAATAATTGCTTTACGTCCCCCATCCGGCTGCCCTGCCCAGCCGCCAGGATCACAGCATAGATCTTCATTTATTTGCCGAACGGGCAATGCGGATAGACGCACTGCTCGCACTGGCTGCACAGTCCGCCGTAACCGAGCGAGACGATATCGTTTTTGCTCAGCCGTTCGCCGGCCAAAATGCGCGGCAGGACGAGATCGAGCACCGTCGTCTTCGCAAACATGCCGCAGGCCGGCAGACCGATGATCGCGATCTCTTCCAGATAAGCCAGCATGAACATCGCACCCGGCAGGACAGGCGTGCCATACGTCACGACATCCGCGCCGGTCGCGCGGATCGCCTCCGGCGTCACATCATCCGGGTCCACCGACATGCCGCCCGAAGCGATGACGATCTCAGCCCCGTTGGCGCGGCAGCTCACGATCGCTTCCGCGATCTGCGCCGGATCGTCCGGCCGATACAGCGTCTCCTGCAGCACGCCGCCGTAGAAGGCGACCTTGTCGGCGATCTGCTTTGCAAAACGATCCTCGATCCGCCCGTAAAAGACTTCATTGCCGGTGATCACGGCCGCCACTTTCAGTTTTGCCAACGGATGCACGGCCAGCACTTCGCCGTACCGTTTCAGGTTCGCCTCGACGCCCTGCACCGCGGCCTTATCGACGACCAGCGGAATGATCTTCACCGCCGCCACTACGTCCCCGGCCTTGACCAGCTGGTTGCTGTGCCGCGTCGACAGCGCGATGTGCTCGACATTATTGACAGCATCGACCGCGCTGCGATTCACCTTCAGCAAGCCGTCCGCCTGCGCCTTGAGATTGACGCGGCCTTCCGACGGCGGCGCGCATTCGATCCTTGCCCCGGCCGCCGCCTGCGCGATCGCCAGCGCCGCATCATCTTCATGCAGTTTCTTATCGCCCAGTTCGAAGAGATAAATATGCTCTTTGCCGATATCTTTCAGGTGCGGGATGTCTTCTTCACGCACGATATGACCTTTGCGAAACGCAGGCCCTTTGTAGCTGCCCGGCACGACCTTCGTCAGATCGTGTCCGAGCACCATCCCCACCGCATCTTCGACTTTCACTTTTTTCATTTCTGCTACCTCCTGCCAAGGTATAAACTTATGCAACGTTTTACTTCTGCGGCACTCTCTGGTGCAGCAGCGAGGTTCACGCCTAGATTCACGCATTTATTTTCAAGCTTCACAGCGCACGAGAAAATGCAATGTCCGCTTAGCGATCTCATTCCAGACAAAACGTCCCTTCGCGCAGGCTGCCGGAGACCACTTGCTGCAAACGCGCGCCCCATGTTTTCTTCAAAAGCGCCGCCAGACGCGCGGCTTTTGCCTGCGCGCCCGGCAAATCGCTCTTGTTCAAGTAGATCACGAGCGCACAGCCGTCCGGGCAGTTCTTAAGCCAACCCTCGGGCTGCAGCAAGAGGGCGCAGATCCGCTCCTCATCAAGGATCGCGCCGAGCGACAGGGCGGCGAGTTCCGCCACGCGCTGCGGCCGGTGCACGCTACGTTCATCAAGAATCTGACCGATCGCATCGAGCCCGAGCACGAAGATGACCAGGCTGCTATTGCCCGGAATCACCGGTTCATGCGCCAGGTGTCCCTTTAGCGACCGTCCGGCAGAACCGTCTCCTTCGACAAGAAAGTAGGTGTCCGGCATCCGCCGAGCCGCATTGGCGATCCATTCCTGCGGCAAGCCGTCAACTTTGCCGTGCAGAGCCGCTTGGCCTTCGGCGATCAGCGCATTTTCTTCCGCCTGCGCGGCGGCCGCGCATAATTCCTCTTCGCTGCCGACCGGGCGATACGCACGCCAGGGTGACGGCGCGGCCGCCATTTTCGTCGTGCTGGTCGCCACGGCAGGCCAAGCCTCTTGCCGACAGACCATCTGCAGATGATAAAGCAGCGAGGTCTTGCCGCCGCCGCCGACCAGCGTGACCAGCCTCGGCTGCGGCAGCGCCGCCAGGATATCCCGCCAGATTTGCGCCATCCTTCTATCTCCCGTCCTGTTTTACGCCCCAATTTTTCGTTCGTTTCTCTCTTGCCAAACGCAGCAGCGCTTCCAATACGCCGCCGCCGATCGCTCTCGCTTTATCCGAGACGGTAAAGCAATGTTCCACTGCGCAGCGCGGGTCGATATCGCCGATCTTGAAATCGGCCGGCACGCTCAGTCCGTCCTGCAGCAAGCCGCGCAGCACGCCGCTGATTGTCGCCAATACCGGTTCTTCGTCCACCCAGCCAAGCACGTCGCCCGCCTGCACCAAAGCGCCGATCTTCCTGTCGCTTTTGAAGACGCCGGCGCGCGGCGAACGAATCACCCGCTCAATCGTGTAGCCGCCGACTTCCCCCGGTATGCCGGTATTGGGAATCGCACTGCCTTCCAGAATAACCTGCCCCAGATAATGGCCCCGCTTCGTTTCGATGACGGCATCGACATCCTCACCGGCCGTAAACCCCGGCCCGACGCCGATCACAATCTCCGCCTGCATCCGCTCCGTACCCAGATTTTTTTTTGCCAAAATGGCATCTACCACCGCCCAGGGCTTTAAAAGCGCAGCAGCAGCGCCATCCGGATCGACAACGACTGGAATTTCGCCCGCCCTGATTACTTTTTCAATCTCGCTTAAGACCGCCAAACGTCCCCTTATCCCTTCCACCGTCATGCTGCCCTCAAATACCGCCTGAGCAAAACTGACCGTACGTCGAATGACCGTCGGTGCGGCAAGATCCGTCATTACAACAGAAAAACCGCTATGAAACAGGCGGCAAGCGATGCCGCTCGCCATGTCGCCCGCTCCTTTAATCAAAATCAATTGCTGCTTCATCAGGAGCCTCCTCTAACCGGCTTTCCTTTTTTCTTCTGCTGCTATGTTAAGCAATTTTCTTGCCAAGTTTTAAAATCATATGACAAATAATAAAGACGACGCCTGCACGACGGCGTCATCGCAGAACTTTCTCTCTCACTTCGTTTTTCGCATGGCGGGTTTGATCCACGCTAAAGCTGTAACCGGTTTCTGATTTCCCCTTAAAAGAACCGATTCCCGTCGGCCCGGTTCTCCTGGCATTTCCCAGGAACTTATTTGTTTCCTATTCTATATAAAACCAGTGATTTCCTTCCGCCCCTTGCGTCGTTCCTTTTGCATCGCAAAAAGGGAGGGCGCCTCCCGGCGCCCTCCTTTAAACAGTCATGTCTTGAACACCCCGACAGCGCTTTGCAACGATTCCGCCATCTTCGCCAGCGTCTTGCTGGCGATCGCGATCTCTTCCATCGTCGCCGACTGTTCTTCGGATGCCGCGGAGATGGTCTCCGTCTGCAACGCGGTATCCTTTGTCACTTCACCGATTTCACTCACCGCCTGCACCACGGCCTGACTGCCTCCAGCCAATTCCTCGATCGCGGCGGACACGTCGCGCATCTCGTCCGAAACCTTTTCGACCAACTGCCGGATCTTTTCAAAACTGACGCCGGCAGCAGCAACGACTTCCGTGCCGCGCTTGACCTCCTGCGTTCCGCTTCCCATCGCCGAAACCGCCAGCTCGGTGTCGCCTTGGATTTCATTGATCAGATCCGAGATCTGCTTGGCCGCTTCCTGCGACTGTTCCGCCAGTTTCCTTACCTCGTCCGCCACCACGGCAAAACCGCGTCCCTGTTCGCCAGCCCGCGCCGCTTCGATCGCGGCATTGAGCGCGAGCAAGTTCGTTTGCGAGGCGATGCCGGAAATCGTATCGACGATCTTGCCGATCGTCTTGGAACGCTCGCCCAGTCTGCCGACCATCTGCGCGGATTCATTGACCACTTTTTCAATATTGTCCATCTGCGCAGCAGCTTTTTCCACCGCCATTTTTCCTTCATAGGCCGCACCGGCTGTCTGGTCGGCAGTTTCCGCCACATTGGTGGTGTTGACCGCGATGCTCTCGATACCGCCCGACATCTGCCGCACCGTTTCCGTCGCTTCCGCCGACCGCGTCATCTGCACCGCGCCGCCGGCCGCCACATCGGTGACGGATTGCGCTACCTGGTTTGCGGCGTCCGCCGATTGTTCCGCACTGCTCATCAGCTCTTGTGAAGAAGCCGCCAGATGATCCGCATTGTTTCGCATCTCCTTCGCCAGCGTCCGCAGACTGTGCACCATCAAACCGAGCGAGCCGGCCAGCAGACCGATCTCATCTCCGCTCTTCGCTTCGATCTCGACGGTCAGATCGCCTTTGGCGATTTGTTCTGCCGCCTCCGCCATGCTCCTGATCTTCCTTGCTATATTGCGCGCCGTATACGCGCCGATGCTCAGTCCCAAGAGAACGCTGAGCGCACCGCCGCCCAAAGCGACGCTCTTGGCCACATTGCAGGCCTGCGTAGAAGCCAGCATCGCACTATTGATCTGATTCTCCCGCAGGTCCATATACTCTTTCGCCTTTTGCCGCAGCCCCCGTCCCAACGTCGTCAGTTCGCCATTCATCAGCACGATTGCTTCCTGGTCTTTTCCGGCCTGCTTTAAGACGATGACCTGTTTTTCCGCGATATCGGCATATCTTTTTTGCATCGCAATCAATTCGCCGACGACCTTCTTGCCTTCATCAGTCCGCGCCGCTTCCAACAGTTCTTTACTGAATTTCTCATTCTCTGCGGTCACCCGCCGGTAGTTCTCGAGCGATACGGCATCCGCAGACAGGAGAAAGCCGCGCAGTGACGCAAACATATTTTCCGTGTTCCGTGCAATCGCCGCCGTCTGCAACAGACGCGGCAGCGCTTCCTGTCTTGTCTCGTTTACGGCCTTATCGATCTGAACCGTACTGTATATCACAAAAGCAAAGGCCAGAAGACTCACCAACACCACTGCAGAAAAACAAAGCAACATCTTCTTCATCAGACTCATCTTGCTCCCCATGCGTAAACCTCCTTTTTCTCTCGATCATCCTCCCACTTTCTTCCTAGAGCACTTCGACATCTGACATTTTTTCCCTGCTCTTTTCATTCGTTTTCCGTCCGCTCGCAAAAAAAGAGAAGAAGCCTGGCATCCTCCCCAGGATTCTTCTCTTGACAGGAACTAGATTTCAACTACCAGATTCACCGTAGCCTGCACTTGAATCAAACCGGTTTCTATCGGAGTTCTTTCACGCATGGCACTGGCCTTAAACATCATATAGTCTCGCGTGTTTTCATTGCCGCCGAAATGAACCGACGATTCGCTTACTGAGAGCGGCCCAATAATCGGCCGATTAAGTGCACCGGCAATTGCTTCCGCTTTGCCCATCGCATCCTTCACTGCCGATTGCAGCGCGCTTTGCTTCCAATGCATTTCATCCTTTTTGCCAAAACGCAAATTGGAAATTTGCGTAGCGCCGGAAGACAATGCACCGTCAATGACAGGCCCTACCAAAGCAACATCCTGTAGCTTTACCGACACGGCATTGCTGACCTGATAGCCGGAAATTTCGCCCGGCCGGTGGCCATTTGCATCGCTATAGACCGGGTATACATTGAAGTGCGAGGTCTGGATCTGGTCGCGCTCTACGCCAAGCGCCAGCAGCTTGTTTTGCACCGCTTGCGCGATTCTCGCGTTTTCGTTTTGCGCTTCCGCAAGCGTCGCGCCATTACTTTGCACCGCAATCTCGATGTCGGCGCGATCCGGCTGCAGATAAAACTGCGCCTGTCCCTGCACCGTGATCGTCTTCGCTTCACTGGCCTGCGATGTTGCCGGGATAAATAGCAATAAGCCCAGCACCATTGCAATGCCGTATTTCAAATATCGTTTCATGAAACTCCTCCTTTTTCGTCTCGACTGTTGCCAAGACTATCTCCATTGTAAAACAAATTTCTGCACTTTGTCGAATCCGTTTGAACGCCGTATTCACCCTTTCACAGCCATTGTCTGCCCGTTTCCTTTTAAGACGTCGTCAAACGGCATGCCAAGCATCGCAGCAGGATTTCGCTTTTATGCGGCGAAGCTTTTTGCCTATATTGACGTTTTTCGCCATTATTCTCCACTTGTCGGTTTCCGCGCAAACGAGCGACTCGCGCAATTTCATGCCGACGAAGAAAGGACGCATCGATGCCGCACCATAAGAAACGCCTGAAGCTGAATGTAACGATCGGTCTTTTCGTCTGCCTCGTCGTCGCCTTTTCGCTGATGGTCACCGACCTGATCGTCTCCAAACAGGTCGCCGCCAACACGCATCAGGAACTGGTCGACCGTTCCCGGATGGTGGCCAGCATCATGGCCAATTCCATCACCGTCATCGAGTGCCTCTCGGGACTTGACGACGAAGGGGATATTCAAATTTTCGCCAACCGGATTCTTAAGAAGGCCAATGTCCAGTTCGTCACCGTCATGGACATGAACCGCGTGCGAAAATCGCACCCCGATCCGGAAAACATCGGCAAGGTCTATGAACTGTCGGACGCCGATCCCGCGTTCGCCGGCCAGGAAACCATCTCCACCGCCAGCGGCTCGCTCGGCCCTTCGCTGCGCACCTTCGTTCCGGTCTTCGGCCCGGACGGACGCCAGATCGGCGTCGTTCTGGTCGGCATCCTGCTGAACGAAGTCGAGCAGGCCGTCGACGTAAGCCGGGCCGGCGTCTTTGTCGGCATTTATCTCGGCATGTTCGTCGGCCTGAGCGGCGCATTGCTGCTGGCCAACCATATCAAAAAAGCGATGTTCGGTCTGGAACCTTCGGAAATCGCACAGCTGCTCGAAGAACGAAATGCGATGCTGCAGGCTACGCGTGAAGGTATGATCGCGATCGACGGCGAGGGGCGCGTTACGCTGGTCAATTCGGCCGCGATGAAATTGCTCGCCGCGGTCGGCATCCGGCATGACATTCGCGGTGAAAACGTCGAGGAATGCATCCCCAATACCCGCCTGTATGAAGTATTGGTCAACGGGAATCCTGAATATGATCATGAACAGAATCTGCACGGCGTGACCTGGCTGACCAACCGCGTTCCGGTGCGCGTTTCCGGCCGGATCGTCGGCGCGATTTCGACCTTCCGCGACATGACCGAGATCACAACGCTCGCGCAGAAACTGGTCGGCATTCAAAACTACGCCGAAGCGCTGCGCTCGCAGACGCATGAATTCATGAACAAACTGCATGTCATTCTCGGCATGGTTCGTTTAGGAAAATTCGACCATATCCAGCCCTATGTCTCACAGATCGCACAGCATTATCAGGTCGAAGTCGGTTCGGTGATCCGGCGCATCAAAGACCCTGTCCTGGCCGGTTTCATCCTGGGCAAGATCAGCCGCGGCCGCGAACTCAACGTTCTTTTGCAGCTGCAGGAAGCGTCGAGCCTGCCGGAGGCGGCCTCGGAAGAGACCGTGCATGATCTGATCACAATCCTCGGTAATCTGATCGATAATGCGATGGAAGCACTGCAAGACGCCGATGAAAAGAATATCCGCCTTGAACTGACGCATCAAGACGCCTGCCTGACCGCTCGTATTTCCGACAGCGGCCCCGGCATTCCGCTTGCGATGCAGCCGCGCATCTTCGACCATGGCTTTTCCAGCAAAGGGCCAAACCGCGGCATCGGTTTGCATCTGGCGCTGAACAGCGCTCTTCGCCTTGGCGGCAACATTCAGATCGAACGCAGTGATGCAAACGGTACGACCTTTGTCGTCCAACTGCCTTATCCGGAAAAAGGAGGTCCCGAGATTGATTAACGTACTCATTGTCGAAGACGATCCGATGGTCGCGGAATTCAACAAACAATATGTCGCTCTGGTCGAAGGCTTTCAGGTCGTCGCGGTCGCCCGTTCCGGCGACGAAGCGCTCGCTCTGCTCAAAGAACATGATATCGACCTGGTTCTTTTGGATATCTTCATGCCGGGCAAGACCGGGATCGAACTGCTGACGGCCATTCGCCTGCAAGGGCTGCCGACTGACGCGATCGTCGTCTCGGCCGCCTGCGATCAAAAACACATCCTCGCCGCGACGCGCCTCGGCGCAGTCGATTATCTGATCAAGCCTTTTGAGTTCGAACGGCTGCAGGAATCGCTCAACGCCTACCGGGAGTGGGCAACCGCGGTAACCAGCCAACCCACGGTCCGTCAATCCGACGTCGATCAGCTGCGCCAGCGCAAAGAGCAATCCTTTCCTCAACAAGTCCCGAAAGGCATCGACCGCAAGACGCTGCAAACGGTATGGCATCGCATCAAGCAGTCTGGCGGGCAGAGTTTTTCGACCGAAGAACTGGCCAATCTCGTCGGTCTGACGCGCATTTCAATGCGCAAATATCTCGAATTCATCAAACAGCTCGATCTGTTGGAACATGAGATCAGTTACGGTTCGGTCGGTCGACCGATTTATAAGTACCGTTGCCTGAATCCGAACAGTCCGCTAATCACACGTTATTTTTAAGCGTTTCCTGACGAGGCGTCGCCAAACCGGTAGAAAACCTGTTTGGCGATGCCTCTTTTTTTCATTGCGCAAAATTACTTTAATTACGAAACAGCACAACAAACTGACCAAAATAGGAAGAATATTTTGCAAAGTCAAATTACTCCTCTATGACACCATTCCTACTTTCCGACAGTAGAGTTTGCAGCAAGGAGGTGACCACACGTGGGATTTTTCGATTTTCTCAGCGGCAGCAAGGCGAAGCCGAGCAAAAAAACCAAGATTCGCGTCCAGCAGGCGACTGCACCAACGGAGACAGCGCCAGACCTCAGCGCGAATCTTTCACCAGAGACGTTAGCGCTGTTGTCGGCAGCCGCCGCAGCCTACGTGATCTTAGAAGGAGGTTCTGATTTTAGCACCTTCCGCATCGTACGCGTTTCAAATTCGTGGGCGATGGCAGGCAGGCAGCAGTTAATGGATGCACGATCCGGTTAATAAATTTTTAGGAGGCTTTTCAAATGAGCAGTTTTGAACTCAATATCACGCTAAACGGCGTAACGTACAACGTAGAGGTCGAAAAAGTCAGCAAACAGGGCGGCGCCGTCAAAGCAGCGCCTACGCCGACGGTAGTCGCCGCTCCGGCGCCGGTCGCCGCGGCCGCACCGGCTGCGCAGCCCAAAGCCGCACCGGTTGCAGCGGCAGCCGGCGAAACGAACATCGCCGCTCCGATGCCGGGCAAGGTCAGCAAGGTTTCGGTCAAGGTCGGCGACAAGGTGAAACAGGGCCAAGTCCTGATGCTCTTAGAAGCGATGAAAATGCAAAACGAAATCGGCTCTCCGGTCGACGGCGTCGTCAAAGCGATCAACGTCAGTACCGGCGACGGCGTAAAGCCGGGCCAAGTCATGCTCGTTCTCGCCTGATCTCACACAGCACTATAATGAGGAGGATTTTCCATGGAAGCAATGTTAATCCAATATCCCTGGCTTGATGAACTGCTGATGGGTTTTCTCGGTCTATCCTGGAAGCACGTCGTCATGTGGCTGATCGGCGCAACTTTGATTTATCTCGCCGTGAAAAAAGACTATGAACCAGCGCTGCTGCTGCCGATCGGTTTCGGCGCGGTACTGGCCAACATCCCGCATTCGTCGGCCATTTCCAAAGTCGTCGGCGAAGAAGGCTTTCTTTGGGTCTTATACCAGGGCGGTATTGCCAACGAACTCTTTCCCGTCCTTATCTTTGTCGCGATCGGCGCGATGTGTGATTTTACGCCGCTGATCCGGCGGCCGATCGTCATGCTCTTCGCCGCGGCGGCGCAGTTCGGCATCTTTGCGACCGCGGTCCTCGCCACATTGATGGGCTTTTCCTTTGAACATGCCGCTTCGATCGGCATCATCGGCGCAGCCGACGGCCCGACGACGATCTACGTCGCCAGCCGCTTTGCCCAGGATCTGCTTGGCCCATTATCGGTAGCGGCCTACTCGTACATGTCGCTTGTCCCTGTTATTCAGCCGCCGGTCATCAAAGCGTTGACGACCTCGGCCGAACGCAAGATCAAGATGGGCTATGAAAATGAAGAACCGGTCTCGCGCACAGCAAAATTCCTCTTCCCGATCCTGATCGTCCTGATCGCAGGCATGGTCGCACCGATCTCGGTCGCGCTGATCGGCTCGCTGATGTTCGGCAACATCCTGAAAGAATCCGGAGTCGTAGACAATCTCTCCAACGCCGCGCAAAGCGAACTGGCCAACCTGGTCACCTTGCTGCTCGGCATCACAATCGGCGGCACGATGTCAGCCGAACGGTTCCTGACGGTCGAAGTCGCGATGATCATGGCGCTCGGCGCTGTCGCCTTCGTCTTTGATACCGCAGGCGGCGTCCTCTTCGCCAAACTGTTGAACATCTTCAGCAAAGAAAAAATGAACCCGATGATCGGCGCCTGCGGCATCTCGGCTTTCCCGATGTCCGGCCGCGTCATTGCCAAGATGGCGCTTAAAGAAGACCCGACCAACTTCATCATCCAGCATGCCATCGGCGTCAATGTAGCCGGCCAAGTCGCTTCGGTAGTGGCTGGCGGACTCGTATTGGCACTGATTCCGGCGCTGGCCAAGTAAAGGAGGCAATTGAATGCTAACGGCTGCAACCGCAAAAGCTCTGACCATGATGGGCATCGCATTGCCCACCATGTTCGCCGTCATCCTCATCTTCATGCTGGCCACCAAACTGCTGCACAAGGCGTTTCCGGCGGAAAGCGAAGAACTTGAAGGCGATGACGATTAATTTTCCGAACGGCCCGACAAAAATATAAAGGGGGTACTGTCGTGGATATTTCCGCTGCCGCCATTGCCTCAATCGTGGCGCTTGGCATCGTCGTCCTCATCAGTTGCGTCAACGAAGACCTTAACGTCGGTTTTCTCAGCATCGGTTTCGCCATTATCGTCGGCGCAATCTGGAGCGGCTTGTCCGGCGCTAAGATCCTTGTAGAATCGTTTCCGACCAGCCTGTTTATGATTTTGGTCGGCGTCACCTTCCTGTTCGGCATAGCGCAGACCAACGGAACGATGGAAAAACTCACCGCGTATTCGATCCGTCTTTGCAAAAGCAATACCGCGCTCGTGCCGATTATCATCTATCTTCTGACCACGATCATCACCAGCATCGGCCCCGGCAACATCGCCGGCACCGCGCTGATGGCTCCGGTCGCGATGGCGATCGCCTCGCGCGTCGGCTTATCAGCATTCCTGATGACGCTGCTGGTCGTAGGCGCGTCGAACGGCGCGGCATTCTCACCGTTCGCCCCGACCGGCATCATCTCGAACGGCATCATCGCCAAGATGGCTCCGATGCTCGGCATCACCGACCTTAACGCTCTTGCCTGGAAAATCCATTTCAACTCCGAATTGGGTCAAGGCCTCGTCAATATCGGCGGCTTCTTTGTCCTCGGCGGTTGGGCCTGGATGAAAAAACAAAAAGGCTCTTCACTCGACATCGAAGAACTGGCTCCGAAACCCGAACCCTTCAATCGTAACCAGTGGATCACGCTCGCTTCGATTGGCGTCCTGATTCTCCTCGTCGTCCTGCCCGGCCTGCCGGCCACGAAAGCCTTATTCGGCCCGGTCGCGATGAGCATGTTCGCCAATGTCGGCACGATCGCCTTCATCTTAGGCGGTTTGCTGATGCTGGTCGGAGCCGGCGACAGCGAAGCCGCGATCGGCAAAGTGCCTTGGAGCGTCATCATGATGGTCTGCGGCGTATCCGTTTTGATCGACATCATCGACCGCTCCGGCGGCCTGCTCGCACTGGTCAAAGTACTGGCCGTCATCTCAAATCCGACCACGATCAACGGCTGGCTGGCTTTGATCACCGGCGCAATCTCCGCCTATTCCAGCTCATCCGGCGTCGTCATGCCGATGTTCCTGCCGATGGTTCCCGGTCTGATCGAGGAAATCGGCGGCGGCAACCCGATCGCGATGATCTCTTCGATCAATGTCGGCGCACATCTCGTCGACACCTCTCCTTTATCCACCTTGGGCGCGCTCTGCATTGCCTGCGCCGGTGAACATGAGGACAAGTCGGTACTCTTCCGGCGTCTGCTCTTCTGGGGCTTGTCGATGTCAGTTGTCGGCGCCGTTGCCTGCTATATCTTCTTCGGTCTGCTCAACTTTTAACCCTGTCCCTCCACAACGTTTTCATACGCCGAAGCAGACGCTCGTTTCGGATTTGAACGCGGGGAAACGCAGAGGCCTTCACGCCAGCATCGTGAAGGCCTCTGTTTTATTCCTGCCTGGCGCTTTGCCTGATTTCCGCCAGCGCCGCGCAGATTGCCGCGGCATCTTCTCTCGCCCCGTAAACGCCGGCCCAGCCGAGCGTGTTCGTATACAGACCGTCGTACGCCATATCATGATAGTGTTTAAAAAAGGCGTCGACGCCTCTTTCCTTGAGGATCTCTTCCAATAATTGCGTCTCAAACTCATTTTCCAGCGTCGCCACTTTTTCAAGTTCCCGCATTCACCGTCACATCCCCGTTATCATTTTCTTTTTTCTTTCGCCGTATAGCGCCGTCTTCCTCTTTAAAAATCTTCTTGCCGCTGCGACAAGAAAGGGATTCCCGGCCGCGTTGTGCAATATATACGACAGACAACAAAATTGGGGAGGAATGGTCATGAATCAGCCCATGTACATCATCTGGACGGACAGCTGCAATCTTGGCATCCCGATCATTGATGAACAGCATCGCGGCATCGTGTCCACCATCAATTCCTTGTATTATTTCGTCAGCCAGGGCAAGGGCTATGACGCACTGCTGCCTACCTTGCGCATCATGGAGCAATACTCTATTCTTCATTTTGAAACAGAAGAAAGAATTATGGAACACGCCCGCTATCCGGGTCTGGAGCGTCATCATCGCCTCCACTGCGAACTGACGAATCAAACCAAGACCGTATTGGCGTCTGCGGCGCTGCATCACGAACCGGATAAAGCGCTTCACTTCCTTAAAGATTGGTGGCTAACCCACATCAATGTGGACGACAGAAACTATGTCGATTGGCTGGCAAAGCCGCTCCCCAAACCTTAACCACTCCCTCGACCGCCTTTTTAGCAGCAGGATTTATTCACTTCTTGCCGAATAGGAGAAAGATATCTTTTCGCATGCTTGGCCGCAATGCCGTAAGCCCAAGCAGCAACATCTAGGAGGTACTATGAACACGATCATTTACTTTGCCCTGTTATTTGCCATGCTTTCTCTGGGCAGATTCATCGGCGAGAAGTTATTTTCCGCTCTGTTTAACTGGGCGGTGCGCAGCCAGAATTCGACCCTGCTGCGCTCGTTCGTCAGCGCGCCGAACCTGGCGTTCTGGGAACGCGGCCTCTTCACGGTCTTGGTCATGGCGGTACTTTTCTCCATGCCGATCAGCAGCGAGATCGAGAACCTCGCCGTTTTCCTGGCTTGCGGCCTTTCCATGTCTTTGGTCGAAACGGGCTTCAGCCTGCTAAAAGGGTACTGGGCGGTAAAAGACGCTGGCGACGGTCTGACCGAAGCGGAAAAGCGCCATTATACCACGCAGCGCGTCATCGAAGAAGGCGTTCAGGCCATCCAGGATAAAGACAAAGAAAAACAGGACGAATAGCGCCTAGAAAAGATCTGCGGCAAAGAAACGCTTCTTTGCCGCAGATCTTTTTTCAGATGAACTGGCTTTCTCTTTCGTCTTCGACCAATTCGCGCAGCGTCTCAATGAAATTGGCCCTGACGACCGCACTCGCTTCAATCAGCATGCCCGAAGCGATCCCGTCGATCGCGAAACAAATCCGCTCCGCTTCCGCCGCCTCACCCACTTCGTCTTCATAGACCGGCGGCAAATCGCGCGGCATCCGTATGCCCAGCAAATACTCCATCGTCTTCGTTTCGGCGTCATATTCACACTGAACGCTTTCCCGGTCGAGTTCAAACTTTTCCTCTTCTTCCGGCGTTGCAATGCGAACTGCGATCGTATATTCCGCCAGTCCGCCCGCTTCCATCTGCCTTTCGATCTCCTTGCCTACGCTTTTCCAGTTTTCATTTTTCGCCAATGGCCCCAAGAGCTTGACCGTCACTTTGATCGCCCCCTTTTTGATGCGCGCTTTGGCCGTATAGCGTCGCCTTCTTTTATATCCATTATATCCCATTTGGAGCGCGACTGCACTTTTTTTAGCTCTATGCCTTGTATCTCCGGTTTAGGCCCAGCTCGTTCACTCACAAAGCCGTTCTCCTTCATCCGTTCAGCACAGCATCTGCCCCTTTTTAATTTTAAATAACATAGACAGGCTGCTTCGTTTGAAACAGCCTGTCCTTCTCTTTTGCAGCTATTTCGCATCATTCATTGGCGCTCACTTCACTTTTCCCCAAATGCTGACTACGAAACTGCACATCTTTTTCATTTAAATCGGGAAATTTATCTTCAATTTCATCTAAAATCCGGCCCAAATCGGAGAAGATTGCTCCCGCTTCCGGCACCAGATATTCTGCGTTTTGCTGCATCTCAATGAAATAGCGCGAAAAATTCCCGCGCATTTCCCGCACCGCCATTTGCAGCGCTTCCTGCAGCAATTCGTTGCGCTCGCCCTCGATGCAGCGGCCAAAAATGGTCAGGCATACGGCCACATCATGCAGCACCTGCTGAAACTGCTTCCATTGTCCCTCGGCTTCCGCCAGGTCAAAGAGGCTGCGGGCAATCCCCCTCGCCTGCACGCTAATATGCTCGATGCGGTTCATAACGAGCGCCAGCTCTTTTAGCTTATTTCGCTCGGCGTGGCGAAACGGCGTAAAGCGAAGCCCCTGCACCAGTTGGATGATACCGGTTTGTTCGCTGCGAATTTGTTGCACCGCCTGCCTGGCTTGATACAGTCCCGCAGCCAAATCGTCCGTTTTTTCCGCCTTGGACATGCCATCCACGATAGCGGTCAGCTGGAGAATCGACTGCATGACGGTCTTTTTCGCCAGAAAACCGGACTGCGTCGGACTGATCAGCAGATTAATCGCCACGGCAACCATCGCGCCGATGATCGTCTCCACAATCCGCCCCGTCATATACCCCTGGCTGTGGCCGTACTGCAGCACCAAGAGCGTACTGACGCCGATCTGCGACGTAATCTGCGGGTGCAACCGTAAAAGATTCCCCAGCACAAGACCCAAGCCAATCACAACAAAAACGCTCAGCGCATTTACCGTAAAAAAGTTCCCGAAAAAACCGCCGATCGTCACGCCAAAAATTACGCCGACAATGCGGTACACGCTTTTTTCCAGCGAATCGGCAATCGTTACCTGCGTCGTCAAAATTGCCGCCAGCGGCGCAAACACCGGATACGGGTTTTCCGTGACGCTCGATGCAATCCACCAGGAAATGCCCGAAGCCAACGCAATTTTAAAAGTCTCTATCGCCACGCCGAGTTTTGCCAAAACGCTGATCCAGCCTCCCGCGCTCGCTTCGCTCGACGTCGTCATGTTCTTATTTGAAAAAACGCCCATTCTTTCTCTCCTTAGCAAAATCTATCGCACCGTTTCTTTATGCTTAAACTTGTTTTTTATTCGGCAAAATTCATTGTTCTCCTTCACTGTTACCTTGAATCAATGCGCATATACTCAAAAAAATGACCCTGCGCGGAATATGCCGGAGCATAGATTCTGTTGAATGCTTCTGCTGCTTTCGCAAGATGTTTTTTTCAGGCGAATTTTACTCTTCCAATTCCCTTTCTAGTTATCTGCTGAAAACATTTCATCATTTTCCACAAAGTTATCCACAAACTATTAACAACCTGTGGTTAACTTTGTCCGTTGCCCGGTTTTTCTTCGCTTTTTTATCCACAAACTATTAGACGCCTGTGCGTAACTATTTTTCAGGCCTACAAAAACACTTGCTTTTTTTCTCTCTATGCTGCAGTATTTTTTCTTGCGCCAACCAAGGTTTTTTTCTCTTCGGCAGCGAATCAAACCTCTATGAGTGGATATGCAATTAAAGGGGGGCTCCGTCATGACCGACCTGGAACTGCGCCACAAACTGGAACGGTATCTGGAAGCGCCCATTACCGACGATACGGATATCGTTTTTGCTTCGCTGCAAATCGACTTGCTCGATACCGAGGATTTGCAGGTTAAAACATTGCTGCTTGCGATGGCCGTAAGTCGCAAGATCGGGCGACTCGACTGCGAAGACCGTTTTTCCGAAACGCCGACGATCATTATCCAGGCTTCCGACTTTAAAAACAAGGCGTCGTTGCCGCGCGAACTCGACTATCTGATCCGCAGCCATTTGCCAAGCGGCAGCCAGTATTCCGTCGGCTCCAATCTGCGTGACGAAGACGGCGGCCCCTTGTTCCGCGCCGATCCGGAGGCAAAAACTAATTAGCGTTGGAGGTATCCAATGTCCGTTAGCAAACTTTTCTGGCAGGATCCCTATGCCACGACACTTGAGGCTCGTATTCAGACGCTTGACGGCTCCGTCATCACGCTTGACCGGACGATCTTCTTCGCCTTTTCCGGCGGCCAGGCCTCCGACAGCGGTACGATCGGCGGACGCCATGTCCTCGAAGCGCGCAAGGACGGCCTTGAGATTTTTTATACGCTGGACTCTGCCGCCGGTCTCGCCGCTGGCGATTCGGTGCTGGTCGCGATCGACGGCGCACGACGCCTGCGCTTAATGCGTTTGCATTTCGCCGCCGAACTCGTTCTCGAGCTAGTTAATCAGCTCTTTGACCGTCCGGAAAAATTGGGCGCCAACATCTCAGCCGACAAGGCACGTCTCGATTTTTCCTGGTCCGGCAATATCACATCCATTTTGCCGCTGCTCAGCGAAAAACTCGATCTCATGATCGCCGCCGATCACGAGATCGTCAGTTCCTTTCGCGACCGGGCTGCGGAGCTGCGCACCTGGAAGATTGACGGCTTTGCCACGGTCGACTGCGGCGGCACGCACCCTCGCCGAACCGGCGAGGTCGGCAGCGTGCACCTGAAACGCGGCAAGGGACTCGGCAAAGACAAGGAACGCATTGAAATCACGCTCTGCGACTAAAACCCTTGCAACGGGAGGCTTAGTATGAAGTTAGACAAATACGATTTTTTGGCCAAACACCGTTTGGCCGCACAGGATCTGGAAAGTTGCGCGCTCGACTGGAATGTTCTCGAGGCGATCTACTTTGATTTCATTGATTACGCTGCGACTTACCAAACGCAGGCAGAGTTTATCGCCAGCACCTTGCGCACGCATCCCCAGATTCACTCCGTTAAATCGAGAATCAAAGAACCTGACCGTCTTTTGGAAAAGATCATTCGCAAAACGCCGCAGCGCCAGCTGACGCGCGCAGCCGATTTTCAATTCACGCTCGAAAACTACAAAGATGAGATCACCGACCTGATCGGTATCCGCATCATTCATTTATTCAAAGAAGACTGGGAAGAGATTCATAATTTCATCACAGCGACCTGGCATGTCATGGAAATCACGGCCAACGTCCGTGACGGCGACGACACTACGCGCTTTGAAGAACTTTCGATCAAACTTCATTCCCGTAAATCGGGCTACCGCTCGGTACATTATCTGATCGAATTTTTTCCGACGAACCAGCGCGTCATCGCCGAAATTCAAGTCCGCACGATCTTCGAGGAAGGCTACGGCGAGATCGATCATCAATTGCGTTATTGCCACAAGGAAATCCCCGAAATTCTCGCCTCCAATCTCCTGCTGTTCAACCGCATCGCAGGCAGTTCGGACGAGATGGCCTCCTTCATCCATCTGCTGAACAAAAACCTGATTGAAATACAGGATCAGTATGACGCGGTCCTGCAGAAAAAAGACGCCGAGATCCGGCGCTTAAGTGACCTTTTGCAACAGAAATGAAAAAAGCAAAGCGGGGTGGCGCAAAAGAAGGTATGTACCTCTTTTGCGTCACCCCGCCCGTTTATAGGGCCTGTGACCCTGCACTCGTTTCGCCGAGTTTCGTCCACTCGTCAGCGGAGAAGATCCGATCCACATCAAGTAAAATGCAAAGTTTGCTGTCGATCTTGCCGATGCCGCGAATTGAGCGATCCCCTTTGCTGCCCGGCATTTCAATCTTGTCCGTCCAGTCGATCTGCTCATCCGCGATAAATCGCACCTCCGTCACCCGATCGACGCGAAGCGCCACCTGCTGCGTACCGCATTCGACCACCAGCGCATGCTTTTCTTCTTCCTGCTGCGTTGCAACGCCCAGCTTGACGCCAAGATCGATGACCGGGATAATCATGCCGCGTATGTCGACGATGCCGTCCATGTAAGCGGGCGCTTTCGGCATCGGCGTCGCGCCTTTATAAACAATGATTTCCCTGACCCGGCTGATTTCAATGCCATATTCCTCACTGCCCAGCATAAAGGCAACCACTTGCTCATCCACACTCGCCGCCTCCTTTACTTACCGCTTGCTATTGTTTTTATTTTACATCTTTTGCCATTTTCCTGCAAGCTCGCTCGCTTTTCGCAAAACAAAGCCGCTCCTTACGTATTTTCCCGTAAGGAGCGGCTTTTTCCTGCTTATATTTTGGCCAAGGCCTGATCCAAGTCGGCGATAATGTCCGCGACATCTTCCAAACCGACCGACAGGCGGATCAGTCCGTCGCTGATGCCCGCCTTTAAGCGTTCTTCCGGCGGAACCGGCGAATGCGTCATCGAGGCCGGATGCTGGATCAGCGTTTCCGTATCGCCGAGGCTGACTGCGAGTGAACAAAGCTCCACGCTGTTCATCACCTTGCGTCCGGCGGCTACGCCGCCTTTTATTTCGAAGCTGATGATGCCGCCGAACGAGGTCATCTGCTGTTTGGCCAGTGCATACTGCGGATGCGTTTCAAGACCCGGATAATAGACCGCTTCGACCTTCGGATGCTGCGCCAGGTGCTGCGCCACCTGCATCGCATTGCTGCAGTGCCGGTCCATTCTGACGCCCAGGGTCTTCAAACCGCGCAGAATCAGCCAGGCGTTGAACGGGCTGATGCAGCCGCCCGTGATGTCTTTAACGCCCTCTAAACGAACCTGCGTGACAAAATCTTTGCGTCCGACAATAACACCGGCGATGACGTCGCCGTGTCCGTTCAGATATTTCGTCGCGCTGTGCACGACAATGTCGGCGCCCAGTTCAAGCGGGCGCTGGCAATACGGCGACATGAACGTGTTGTCGACCATCAGCTGCGCACCGTGACGATGCGCGATCGAGGCCAGCGCCTTGATGTTCATGATCGTCATCGTCGGATTCGCCGGCGTTTCGATATAGACCGCTTTCGTATTGCTCTTCATTGCTTTGTCGACATTCTCCGGATCGGTCGCGTCGACAAACGTGACTTCGATGCCGAACTTCGGCATCGCATGCGACAAGAGGGCGAACGTGCAGCCGTAGAGCGTGTTCGCCGCGACGATATGGTCTCCGGCGCTGCACAGCGTCCAGAGCGGCGCAGCAATCGCGGTCATGCCGGAAGCGACCGCCAACCCAGCCTCGCCCCGTTCCAAGACCGCCATCTTTTCTTCGAGCTGATCCTGCGTCGGATTTCCCAGACGCGTATAGATATAGCCCGGTTCTTCCAAGGCAAAACGGGCCGCCCCCTGCTCCGCACTGTCAAACACGAAAGTGGACGTCTGGTAAATCGGCGTACTCAATGCCCCCGTCAACGGGTCCGGCTTCTGCCCGGCATGCACCATCTGCGTATTGAATCCGGCTGTCTTAATGTCACGCATTCCTTCGTACCTCCTCAATTTAGCAAAACCATTTACGCTTTCTCTTATTAATACGCAAAATGCATGCCAAAAATCGGCTCTGTTGTTAACCGCCGTTTGTCGCACGTAACGACAGGGAGTCTGAAATATTTTTCAGACTCCCTGTCGTTTTTTTCAGTGATTTATTTTTCACACTCGATATCGTGTCCGCCGGTCGTGATGCGATATTTTTCCAGTTTGTAATATAGATTGCGCACCGTGATGCCAAGGTGTTTCGCCGCGAGCGTCTTATTGTTGCCCGCCGCTTGCAGCGCGGCGAGGATGGCCGCACGTTCCGTCTCTTCTACTGCCGCCGCGAGCGTCAGCGCGGCGCAGGCTGGCGCGCCCGGAGTCGTTTTTGCCGGACGGCGTTCCGTTTGCGCAAGTTGCGGCAGATGCGCCGCCTGCAGCACCGTTTCCGAAAACTGCATGCTGATCATGCTGCGCGCCAGAACATTTTCGAGTTCCCGCACATTTCCCGGCCAGTCATGCTGCAGCAACAGCGCCATCGCTTCATTTGAAACCTTCGCCACGTTGCGGCCGTATTCGCCGTTGAGTTTCGTCAGCAAATGACGCACCAGATAGGCGAATTCATCGCGCCGTTTACGCAGCGGCGGGATCGCGATCGGGAAAACGTGAATCCGGTAATATAAGTCTTCACGAAACGAGCCCTGCTGAACCGCTTCCCAGAGATTGCGGTTCGTCGCCGCGATTACCCGGATGTCGACCGGGATCGACCGTGTCCCGCCAACCCGGATAATTTCCTTTTCCTGCAGAACGCGCAACAGCTTGGCCTGCACATGCAGCGGTATCTCGCCTATTTCATCGAGAAAAATCGTGCCATGCCCCGATTCTTCAAACAAGCCTTTTTTGCCGCGCTTCAGCGCGCCGGTAAACGCGCCCGCTTCATAGCCGAACAGTTCGCTTTCAATCAGCGTTTCCGGAATCGCGGTGCAGTTCACGCGAATCAGCGGTTCGTTGCGGCGTGGACTGGCGTGGTGAATCGCATGCGCGAACAGTTCCTTGCCGGTGCCGCTCTCACCGCTTAAAAGCACGGTCACCGAACTTTCCGCGCTGCGCTTTGCGGCGGCGACGACATCACTCATTTCAGCGCCGACTGCGATGATGTCCGCGAACGTATAGCGGCTTTGCATCTTGCGCACAAGTGATTTTATCCGTTTCAGTTCTTCGGTCAGGCGACGGATTTCCGAGACGTCATGCGCAACGATCACGCTGCCCTTCAGTTCGCCCTGGACAAGCACCGGCGCGGCGTTGACGATGACCTCGCGCTTTTGCGGCCCGACCTGCATCGGTACGCCGACAACCGGCTCGCGCGTCTGCATGACATGCAGATGCATGCTCTCGCCCTCGCTGATATCGACCGTTGCCGGTTGCCCGATCACCTCCGCCTTGCTCAGTCCGATCACGCGGGTATACGCCTGATTGACCAAAAGCAGCCGGCCGTCAAGCCCTGCGACCGAGATGATGTCCTGCGTCGCATCGATGATTGCTTCCAGCATTAATTTGGCTTCTTCCGCACTTTCCACCGTCAACGCGGCGCTTTTGCCTTCGCTTTTTTCCGTCATCGCGCACCCTTCCTTTTCTCAGGAGCCTTTTCTTTTGCCAGACCTTACTCCATCGTATACTGGCGCAGCAGTTCGTTCTTGATCTCCCAGAGCGCTTGCGACAAATCCACATAATATTTATGCGGATTTTCAAAGCGCAGGCTTTCGCTCCATAAACTATCGACCTGCTCGCGGCAATACGATTGCACGGCGGTCAGCGACGGACTTTCATAAACGCAGCGCCCTTTCTCAAAGAGCGGCACCTGCAGCTTCTTGGCGTAAAATCCGCTTACCCGCTTGCGTTTCCAGGTAAATTCCGGATCGAACAGTTCATAGCTTTTCAGCTCATCGATCTCTTCGTCCGCCAGCGTGATCACGTCGGCAATCGCCTTATTGTTGCGCCGGTCAAAGAGACGCCAAACCTGCTTGAAGCCGGGATTCGTGATCTTTTCCACGTTTTCGCTCAGCTTGATCTTCGGGATCACAACCCCTTCATCTTCAACTGCGACCAATTTATATACGCCGCCAAAAACCGGATCCGACTTCGCGGTGATCAAACGCTCGCCGACGCCGAAGCAGTCGACGTTCGCGCCCTGCAGCAGCAGTTCGCGGATGATGTACTCGTCGAGCGAATTGGAAGCGATGATCTTGCAGTCGGGAAACCCGGCCGCATCGAGCTGGCTGCGGATTTCGCGCGACAGATAGGCGATGTCGCCGCTGTCAATCCGAATGCCCTGCGGACGAAAGCCTTTCGGCACGACGTTTTCATTAAAGACACGGATCGCGTTCGGCAGCCCCGATTTCAACACATTGTACGTATCGACCAACAGCGTGCAGGCCTCCGGATACGTCTCGGCATACGCCTTGAACGCTTCGTATTCGCTCGGAAACATCTGTACCCAGCTATGCGCCATCGTGCCGATCGCCGGAATGCCGAATTCGCTTTCCGCCGCCGTGCAGGCCGTACCGATGCAGCCGCCGATGAAGGCCGCCCGCGCGCCGAGCAGTGCGCCGTCGACGCCCTGCGCCCGGCGTGTGCCGAGTTCCATCACGCTGCGTCCTTTCGCCGCTCGGACGATGCGGTTCGCCTTCGTCGCGATCAGGCTCTGGTGGTTGATCGTCAGGAGCAGCATCGTCTCGATCAGCTGCGCCTGGATCACCGGCCCTTTCACCGTCACGATCGGTTCGTTCGGAAAGACCGGCGTCCCTTCCGGAATCGCCCAGATATCGCAGCTAAAGGTAAAGTCCTTCAGATAATTGAGAAACTCTTCACTGAAAAGCGCTTTGCCGCGCAAATATTCGATGTCCGCCTCCGTAAAGCTCAGTTCCTGCAAATAGGCGATCAATTGTTCAACGCCTGCAATGATCGCGAAACCGCCATTATCCGGTATCCTGCGAAAAAACATGTCAAAGTACGCCGTTTTTTCCGCCAGACCGCTTTTCAGATAGCCGTTCGCCATGGTCAGTTCATAAAAATCAGTAAGTAAAGACAGAGTCATATTGTTTACCATCATATTACCACCCTTCAACTTCCCTGCAGCGTCAAAAATCTTCGCTTTATTTGCTCCGAATGTCTTCCCTTCATTTTGCATGCATCGTCCTCAATCTGTCAACCATAACTCGAACAGCTTCTTCTCTTTCTGTAAACCAGTGAAGCGTATTTTCGCGCCACGGAACAAGTTTCATAAGAAAAGCCGCCCCCAGCGAGCGGCTAGCCATGCTTCTTTACGATTTTTCCTTGCCCCAGGAGACCTGTCGGATCTTAACGTTGCTGAACTCGGCAAAAAAACGGGCTACTTTCGCTTCGACCGTTTCGATATCCGATATATCCTCCACATAGATATGACAGTATTTTTCATTCCGCGCCCACTCGATCGGTACCGCAATGCCGTAACCAGGATTCGTCTGCCATTTTTCCCGTACGGATTGCAATAGCAACGCTTCGTTCAATTCCGTCTCAATGTAGACCGTCCCTATCATCTTAGCCACAACCGCATCCCTCCCAGTACTCCCTGTTCCTTCTATTCGACTGCAAAAGGCCAAATCCTCTCATAGGAAAAATTGAACTTTCTTTCCAGCAAGGATCTTCTTCTATCCGGAAAGGATTTGCTCTTCTGATGCAGAAAGAATACCCTAGTTCATTCAAATCGGCATAAGGGAGGACATGATCATGATGGCAACGTCGAAACCGTTTCGCGCGCTCATTTTCTGCAGCCTCGTTCTACTTCTCGGACTTCTGGCAAGCAGCAGCGCCTTTGCTGCCGGCTTGCGCTATACGATTGCGGTTTCCCAGTTTGAAAACCGTTCCAACTGGAGCGGGCAATATCAGCTCGGCGACGCGTACGGCGCGGTTCTCACCGATGTACTCAATCAATCCGGCAAATACATCGTGCTGGGCGAAAAAGACATGCGCAGCGATGCGGCCAGCGAAAGCGGCCAGGCGGGCAGCGCCGCGCAGCTCTTGGTTAAAGGCGTGATTACGCATGTGCAAAACACCTCGAACAGCGGCGGCGGCATCAGCTTTGGCGGCGTCCTGTTCGGCGGCGCGCAGTCGGAATCCGAAATCAACGTAACAATGTATATCGTCGATACCGCCAGCGGCCGTGTGCTCGCCTCGAAAAGCATCGTCGGCAAATCGAGCGGCGGCGGCGTCCTGATTGGCGGCGGCGGCGCGGTGTTCGGCACGCAGCACAAGGACAACATGGGCAAAGCGGTGGAAAACGCGATCGCGCAGTCCGTCGTCTGGATGGACCAGCAGCTGCCGGCGATCAAATGGTCCGGTTTGGTCGTGCTGAATGAAAACGGCAGCATCTACATCAACCGCGGCTCGCGGGAAGGCGTCAGCGTCGGCCAGCGCCTGATCGTCGGACAGACCAGAGTGCTGCGCGACCCGATCAGCAAAGAAGTGCTTGATGAAACGCTCAGTGAAATAGCCACGCTTGAAGTCACGACGGTAAAAGAAAAATTGTCGATCTGCTCCGTCGTCTCCGGCTTAGCCGACGGCATCGAAACCGGCATGAAAGTCTTGCAGCCCTAGCACTGAAGTCCTTTTTCTTGCACCAGATTTCCGCCGAATATAAGGAGGCTCTTTTATGCACAAACTGTTTTTACTCGTACTTGCCTTATCCGCCTGTCTGCTCTTAGCCGCTTGCGGCGGCAGTCCGCCTCCGACCGAAGCGCCCGCAGCGGCGAAACCGCCGAGCGCTTCTCCACCGCTCGACGCCAAGGTCATTGAAGCCAGCGCGGTCTTCACGCAATCCGACGCCGAACACTTGCTCAACCGCATCTTGACGCCCGGCAAACTCAGCAGCCAACCGGTCGTCGGACAAAAGCTCTGCGTCTATGCGAAGGAAGATGCTTTCTGCCAGGTCACGCTCACGCAAAAAGGCGCGATGACCGCCGAGAACCTCGCCGCCGGGCAATCCCCCAAAGCCATCTTTGAAGCCTTGAAGAAGAATTTCCCGAACGCCAAACAGCTTGAAAACGTCGGCGACGACAACTTCCTCGCGCCGCCCGGTCTTCATATCCTAAAAGGCGACTATTACATCACGCTCAGCTTCGGCAGCGAAAACAACAAGCTCGGCACGGAAAAATGGCAGTCCGCCGGACAGACCGCGGTCGCAAATCTCCTGAAAAACATACCTTGATCCTTTGCGACTGTCGACAAAACGGAAGCAAGCGGGACGTTTTTACAAGAAGAGTTGAAGAAGGGAAGGCCGCAAGATTTTTTCCCCTGTCTATACGCTGAAAAGGAGAGAGAAGCGCTGCCGCTTCTCTCTCCTTCTTATCATTTCGCGTCAAACGCGCCGGTTCAGCTTGCTGCTCGGCGTTTCCCGCTGGTACGCCTCCAAAAACAAGCGGTTGAATTTCGGATCCTGATGCAGGTCGGCCAAGAGGCCGTCCTTGTGCAAGTCCTCGAGTTTCAATTGACCGCTGCGCACCGCATTTGCAATCGCGGCCAACGCGCGATCCTCTTTGCCCAGTTTCAGCCAAACGCGCGCCACCTTGTGAAAGATCTCGCCCCGGCTGCGCCCTCTGGCCTCCGCCCTGAGCAAAAGCGCGCTGGTATCAAACTCCGGAATTTCGACTTCGAGCAGCGCATCGACCAGCTGGCTCCACGCATCGAGCGATGCTTTGGAACTGTTCACGACCGCAATCAGCACCTTGAGCGCCTCTGCATATTTCTTTTGCGCCAGTAAGTCCTGCGCAAAAAACTCGAGTCCCGCAACATTGTCGCCCATCGTCAACGCCACTTTGTCAAACAGCTCCAGGTCATATTCGAGAAACGCCGCGATTGCCAAGCCACGCAGATCGACTGGCCCGGCTTCGCCGAGCAGCTCTTCCTGAAACGCCAGGAGCAGGTTCCGGTCCGTTGCCGCCCAGGGCGGAACATTGATCGCCATCGACTGCAGCAGACTGCTGCGCACCCATTCCTTCTCCGCCCAGAGCGCCTTTAACCCTTTCAGGTCACGCTGCGCCAAAAGTTCCTGGCCATGCGCCGCATCGACCAGGACCATGCGCATTTCTTCGTTCAGGCTGGGTACCAGCGTCTCGCCGCCTCCGCCGCAATAGGTCTCGAAATGTTTCATCAGATAGGTCGTGAGATCGGGATAACAGCAGACCTCGCCCTTCGGATAGATATATTCGACCAGTTCCATCTCGCCGTTTTTACGCCGCGTATGGATATCATAATATAAGAAATAACGTCCGTCCGGCGCAGCGGCGACAAAAATTCCGGTAGCCGCGCCCATTTTTCCGTCCAACGCCTCGATCGCCTGAAACTCTTCGATCGCCGCGAGCAAATCCTTTTCCTGACGATAACGCGTACCCAGCAAGGAGATGTTGCGGCTGAAACCGCCCCAGCCGTTGTGCAGCCGCAAGAACTTGCGATAGCTCGGCGGCAGCGGGCGGCCAAGCGACTGTTCATAGAGGCGAAGTTCCGCCTCCGGGCAGGGCGGATATAACTCCTGCACCGAATCAATGCCAAAGCAGCGCGAAGATTGTTCCTGGTTTGCTGCTGCGATTTTTTCTACCCATTCTTTTATTTCCGTTTTTTTCTGCGCCGTCATTTCTTCGCACACCTGCCTTCTCGCCTGCATCGCTCACATTTTTCACAACGGTATTACTTCGACAAAAACGCGTCAGTTCCTTGTCTTTGCGCATTGCTTCTCTGAATCGCTTGCTTCTACAAAGGATTTTTTCGCAAAAAGAAGAATCTAGCAACCATATCTCCTTTTACTCTACCTTTTTCGCAAAATTCTATTGAAAGTGAGGCTTTTCATGAGTGCAAGCATAAATGCCGCCGCTTGGCATGCCGGATTCATTGCCGGTCTTAACGAAGAAGACGCTGCGTGCCCTGACGATTTGGACACTAAGAGTTGGCAGCAGGGCTATGCCGACGGCCGCGCCAAACCCAAACTGACCTGCCGCGCCTGCGGCTCGGCCTTCGGTGCACCCGACGCCGTTTCGCTCTGTACCGCCTGCCTCGAAGAAGAGGTCGGAACGCTTCATCTGCTGCGCAAGAAGGGCAGCGTCTCTCCTGCGCAGCGCCGCGTCATGCACCTTTTGGCGCACAGCATGATGTGTGCAGAAGAAAAATAAACGAAAAAACGATAAAGCAAAGAAAAAGACTGTCGCAAAGCAAGCATCCCTCCGCTTGTTTGAGACAGTCTTTTTACGCAGTCGCCTTATGCGTGCACATGCACATGCGGCTTGATCTGCATATCGGAATAGCCGGGAAACTGCGCAGTCAGGTCGGCTAAGGCCTTTTGCACATTTTCCAGCGTTAAAGCCTCTGCATGGTTTGTATTGCTCAAATGCAGCTCAAAACAGAAGAGATTCTTGCCGTCCTCTGTTAGCGCCCGGTTCTTCGCCACATTGATATTGGAGATCACCTTGTTCTTAAATAAACAATTGGCAATCGCATGATACATTTCCATATTGTTCTCGACCGGTTCGGCGACGACAAACGAAAGTGAAAAAATCGTATATGTTTCATTACATGAACAGCACATCAATTACAGCCTCATTTCATTTATTTCCCGCACACTGCGGCGGGTCTTTATCATAATCCATTCCGCCGCTTAGCGCAAGCCTATTTCCCGCACTTTTACCAATCTCGCCACACGCAAAATCTGACGCTCGCCGAGCGAATAATCTGCAATAACCACTTTGATCCGAAGCGCGCTCTCGGGCAATTGCGCCAGCAGCTTCGCATCGCTGCCCGCATCCAAGCGTATCACGCTTTCCTGCTGCCAGTCGTCCCAGCGCGGCAAGCGCCGCTCATACGCGCGGTCGACAGTGAGCAGATACGCCCGGCCGTCGCCGCTGTCATTGCTCCATGCACCGGTTCCGCTCAGCTCAATCTCGCCGAAGAAAACAGCCTTGCTCAAATACGCACCGTTTCGCTCCACCGTTCGCGTCAGCAGTCCGGCTACCCGATCGCCGACCTGCAGCTGGTCTTTATTGAACTTGTTGTTCTGGCGGCTCGCCCCCCAGGTGACCGGCTGCGCTTTTTTACTGCTGATCGCCTGCCACAGTTCGCCTTGACGGTCGATGACGTCCATCAGTTTTTCATAGGGAATCTGATACCCGCTGATGGCCCCTTGCGCGAAAGACGGCACCGCATACACCCTTATGCCGTCGCTGCCCAGCAAAAATATCTCTTCCGGTTCATCCCAGGCCGCGGCAAACGAGCGATACGTCCAAGCCGCTTCCGGCAGTCCGGTCGTCACGCGGTACGGCTCGCCTTCCTGTCCGCACAGTTCCTTAATCCGGGCGTGATAATCAACGTCCGCTTTAAAGAGCTCCGCCAGAGAGTAACGTTTTCCACTGCGCAGATCCACATGGATGCCGCGTTCCAGTTTCGTTGGGTGTGCGGCCCGCGGCAAATAGCTGTAGCCGCTGAAACGTATGCCGATCATATTCTCATTGTAAAAAGAGACGTCAAAATTTCCATTCAGCGAACTTTCCGACGCCGAATCAGCCAATTCCAGCACGCTTTGCAACAATTGCCGATTGACGAATCCCTGCAGGTCCTTGTCGGCCATGCCTTCGACCCAAGGCAGCAGCACATAGCCGGCCTGCACCTGATACGGATATTTCAGCACCTCGACCGGCTCCGCGGCCGAAGCGGAAAAGAAAAACGACAGCAACACGGCGCAAAACAGCGCTGCCCGTCGCAACATTTGCAAATGATGATTCATGCTCTCATCCCGCCTCTTCGTTTTTCTTCACTGTATCATAAAAAACGCAGCGAGAGATTAAACAATCTTTAAACATTTCCTCACCACAAACTGTTCGCCAGCCGGAATTCGCCGCCCGCGCTGTCATAGACGAACACTTCACCGGTCTCTATGATATAATGCCAGCCGCTAATCGCAAGCGTCCCTGCCTCGACCCGCTCTGCGATGCAAGGATAGGTCAAAAGATGCTTCAGCTGTTCCGCCACGTTGGCCTGCTCCATCATCCATTCGCGCGCCTCCGGTTCATCCGCCGGTATTTCGCGCAGGATCCGGTTTCGCACCGGATGCGCCAGTTCCAGCCACTTTTTCGTATGCGGCAGCTCATCGAGCTTCTCCGCCGGGCCAAGACAGGCCGCGCAGCCGCCGCAGTTCGAATGCCCGCAGACGATGATATTTTCAATGCCGAGCACCAGCACCGCATATTCGATCGCCGACGTCGTCGCCAAAAACTCTGAGGCATCGCGATACGGCGGCACAAGGTTGGCGATGTTGCGGACGATGAACAGCTCGCCGGGCAGCGTACCGGTGATCAGATTCGGATCGACGCGCGAATCCGAACAGGCGATAAAAAGCGTATGCGGCTTTTGCTGCGATTTCAGCCCCTTGAACAAGTCGCGATGCTCTTCAAAATCTTTGCTGCGAAAACGAACCAGCCCGTCCAGCAACTTTTGCATACACCAACCTTCTTTCTCATCGCCGCAGAGCAGCTTATTTTTTTACGTTATACGCTCGATTTTAACCTGCCTGCCCTTTCTTGTCCAGCGACAAATCGAACACACCATCATCCTTTTTTTACCAATTTATCTTGAAATATTTCCCCCACTCTTGTACACTGAAAGTATCCTTAGTATATAAAATCAAGCGCGGCGACAACCTTTTGCTTCCGTTTTGCATTTCAGACAAAGCGATAAGGAGGGATCTCGCGATGAAAAAGCTGTTCTTTCTTTTTTTGCTGACCGCACTGGCTTTCGGCAGTTTTGCCAGAGCCAGCGCAGAGGAGAACGTCACGATCTACGGCGTCTATCTGACCGATGCAAGCGGCTATGACTATGGCGCAGAATTCTTTGTCGACAGTGACGTCAATGCAGAAATCTACGTCAGTCCCTACATCATCTCGCAAGAAAACGTGAACGGCGCTCTGATCTCCGGCATCCTCTTGATGCAGCCGAACGAAAAACACGTCCGCGTCGGCTCCTTCATCTCCAGAGACCAAAGCAAAGCCTGGTCGGTCAATGTCGGCGCGAAATGGAAACGCGCCGATGCCGCCCCGTAAGACAAAAAGGGACTGTCATCAAACCTTTGATGACAGTCCCTTCTTCGACTCTTCGTGTAAAAAAAACGTCTCACTTGATTTCGTTTTGTCTACAGTCCCCTTTTTTGCAGCAGAGAGGCTCTGCCGCAAGGCGGCCGCGCTGTCTTTCTTTATTCCAGCGGCGCTTTTTGCGGCGCGCCCGGTTTCATGCCGGGGCGCGGTTCCGCTTCGCCCGGATGTGCCTTTTGCCAGTCTAGGCGCTCCTGCATGCACTTGATCTGCTGGTCGGCCCAGTCGCGCGACACTAACCCTTTGGCCACTTCCTGGTTCAGGAACGTTTTTTGCAGTTCCATCATCTTTTCCTGCTGCTGCAACATATCCTGCTGGAACTCCGCTTTTTGCGCAGCGGTCCAGTTTGCACTATCGATCATGCAAGGTCGCTCACCGCCCGGTCCCGGGCCCATATCGCGCCCCATCGGAGGAGAGGCAAACCCGATCGCCGCCGTCGCCAAAATTGTTCCTGCCGCCAATGCAGCAAGCAAACTCTTCTTTACCATGTCAATTCCCCCTTGTAGTTTTGTCTATGATCTCATTATAGCGAGGGTTCATGACGGTATATTGGCGACTTTGTGTCAAAAATGTGAACATTTTCTTATTTCTTCATCGACCAGACCTTAAAACTAATGATCTTGTCGAACGCCAGATATTCCTTGCCGCCCTCGACCGCATCACTGATCGCGTAACAACTGTCGCCCGTATTCAGCGGACGCTTGAACCAGGCGACGAACCCTTCGGCCTCCGCCGACGTCACATTATAGATGCGCTCACTCGAATCGAGCATCGTAACGCGCAGCAGTTCGCTTTTTGTTGTCAGCGGCGGCGTCTTAGCAGGCGTAGCCGAAACTTCGTTCGAAGCAGCGCTTTCTCCGCCGCTTGTCAATGCAGTGACCACATAGTAATACTTTGTGCCGTTTGTTACAGACGTATCGGTATAATTTACGTCTGCTACATTGCCGGCAATCAGCGTATACGGACCGCCAGCCGTTAGGGCTCGTTTAACGTTATAACCGGTTGCGCCGCTCACAGAGTTCCACTTCAGAGCAACGTTCCCATCTCCGTCAACCGCCGTCAAACTTGGCGCTTCCAGGGGAGTTCCATTTGGATTCGGATACACGAACGGCCCTTCAAAATTCGCGGTTACCGAAGTCCCCGAAGAAGATGTTCCGCTTTGCGCATACGCATATACGCCGTCCCAGCTTTTAATATTCGTCTGATTCCAACTGCCCAACAGTACGCCATTCTTATAAAACGTCACCAAATTGTTATCAATATCAACCGAAATCCCCATTATATCAGACGTCGAAAACTCAACAAGCGGCCCTGTTTCATTGACATACCCTGAATAGATCACTCCGTTTCTGCGGTATAGCAACACCGTCTTCGCATCATGATACGAAGTAACCCCAGCCGCGGCAATTCCAATAAAATCTTCTGCCAAACCATTGTTCCATTTCAGTTCAAAATACCACTTTCCTGTTTTTTTACTCGTGTCACTTACCGCCGGAATTAGATAACCTGTTGTTGTAGCTGTCAATCCATTGTCGGTCACCGCACAGCCTTCGCGACTTTCCCATTTAATAGCCATTATAACTACCTCCTCCATTTTTCATCATCAATATCTTTTACTTTCTTATGCCATTTATGATATTGATCTCATTTACATATATTTCGCACAGGCCTATTATTAAACGCTAAAATTGAAAACGTCGATAACTTTTGCGAGAGCTTTTTCACACAACGCATGGAGATAAAACAAAGCGGTCTTGAAATAGCCTGTTACCGCTATTTCAAGACCGCCCTCTTTTCGTATTCAACAATTTTTAGACACTTCTTTTCACACTTCGCCCAGCGCGTCGCGCAGCCAAACAGGTTTATCTTTTCCCTCTTCATAATCCTGCGGCACTTCGAGCAGACGCATTTCCTTTTCCCATTTTGCAAGGCGCGGCAATAAGGCTTCCATAAAATGCCCTTGCCGTCCGCCGATCGAACAGGTTGGGCTGCCGCTAACGCCGACCAAGAGGCCGATCCGGCAGCCGTCTGCCGCAAAACCTTCCAGTTCCTGCCCGCTACGCTTTGCCAGTTCGCCGCACAGCGCACGATACTCCGCCGCGTCGTATTGTGCATACGTTTTCGGACAGCGCTGCAGACCGCCGTACAAGAGTTCCGGACAGGGCAGCTGATAGATGCCGAAGCCTCTACGCATCAATCCAGCCATCACATCAACCATCGCGCCGCGATTTCTCGCCAATGGATGAACCACGCTGTTTTGATTCAATATACAATGACAGACGAGCGCCAGTTCTTTGCCTCTTTTCATTTCGCTCACAGCATCCTTTTGCCGGGCAACAGCTGCGCAAGCGGGATTCGCTTCAACAAAAAGGCCGTCAACAGCGCACAGCCGATCTTATCGACCAAATTCCCGACAATCCGCGGCCAAAACGCCGCCGAAAAAATCCCCTGCCCGCTCTTTAATAACCACAACACCAAAAAGTCGGTGCCGCTGCCGCCCAAACCGCCAAAAATCCAGATGGCAATCGGCGTCCCGACCAGCGGTGCGGCCACCGCAAGAAAAAGGCCGGTCGGCAAGGCCACTTTCCAGCCGAAACCGTAGCGCCGCGCAACCCAGCCCACCGTCAGGCCGATCGCCACATTCACAAGCGCAAAGGGGATGTTGACCGGATTGGTCAACACGCCCTGCACCACATTCGTCAAGCCGCCGATCGCCGCACCATACCAAGGACCCAAGACAGCTGCGCCCAGCATCGTCCCCAGCGTATCGAGATACAGAAGCGGAATTTTCAAGCTCTGCATCACCATCCCAAGCACCAGATTGATCGCCAAACAGATTGCAGAAAAAGTAAGCATAAAGGCCGATCGATTCAACTGCGTCACCTCTTTCATCGATTTTTCATTCCACAGTTATTAATTGCATTTATACTCCCGATCTCCTGCCGAGATGCAGCAAGTATTATTCATTTGCTTGCGCAAAGTAAAAAGCAGCAAAGTTTCCACGCTTGGAAGCCTCACTGCTTTTTGTTATAAAGGCTGTGACTTGTAACAAATCCGGTTTTGCTTGCTTCAGCAAATCAAACTTGATTGTACTTCTCTCTATCGACAGCTACGCCCCTTTCGTCGTCGCGATTTTTTCAGAAGCGACAACGTCCATCGGGTCGGCCAAGGCTTGGCGGTCGGCGCTCGCGGAGATTCCCGGCGAAAGCAACGTCCATGTTGCTCCGCCGGCGTACGACTTCCCTGTCGTACGTCTCCACGCTCTTGCCCGCCAAACCATGTCCGCCTTTCCTCGGACTCCATGTTCTGAAAAAACCGCAACGACGGGGAGTCAGGGATCGCCGCTACATCCGAAGATGCAAAAAGGAGGCAAACGGATTTTTCTCCGTTTGCCTCCCTTTTATTGGCTGACATTATTTTTCATAAGACGGAAGAGAAAAGAACGTTTGAAACATCGGAACCATCCCCTTGTTTGCCCTTTTGACAGTTGTGTTCCGTTCTTTGATCAATATTTAATACAAGCTAGCAGTGCTATGTTACGAGGACGCGTTTCCTCACCACCAACAAAAGTAGTGTGCGCTGTATTATATCCAATTGTCCTATTAGCCTGCAATGCAGGTCCGCCAGACACATCGCCTGCTGGAAATGTATGTTGGTGTGATCGCAACATATCATTCTGCCAGCTCCCCAATGCTCTATTACCATCAATTCCACGTCCATCATCAAATCCGCGTACAAATTCACCACGAAGGTCTGGCAAGTTAAATGTAGTGCTGCCATCACCAGCGCCAAACATAGTACCAACTGCGGTAAATAAATCAGCATACTGTGTCCTTAAAATCGCTGAGCCATCAGCTTTTAACCACCCCTCTGGTGCGGATTGCTGTGCAAGATATACCACCGAACCAACCGGGACACCATATCCAGCGGATACAAAATCACTCGCATGTTTCCCATCTACAGTATCCGCATTCCCACCGTCAGCTTCTGCTCTAATCGTAATATCCTTTGTGCCATCAAAGGATACGCCATTAATATTTCGTGCTGTTTCTAACTTTGTTGCAGTTGCAGCATTGCCGGTACATGAAGACGAAACATCCGCGCTAACTACATCTACGCTGATCGTCACATCTGCCGAACCATCAAAATTTGTACTACCCGTAGCATCCCCCTTAAGAGATATTTTTCTTGCATTTGCTAATTTTTCAGCACTCTCAGCAGTAATCGCCGTAGCCGCCGCAACAATCTTGTCATCTTTGAGCGCCCGAAAGTTTTCCCGAATATCGGCTGTATTGTCCACTGGTAAATTTGAATTGTAAGACATGTAAATTCCCCCTAAATTTTATTTTGGCCGACATAGCCAAGGAACGCTTATTTCCATTGTGCATTTCCTGTGTATCGGCATTCACGTAGATACGTTCATCATCCACGATAATTTAAATGGCCCCTGACTTTAGGAATGCCAATCAGATCGTTTTCAGTGGCTTCGAACCGTTACCTTGCTTCTCCGCTCGCTTGCGCAACGTAAAAAGCAGCAGGGTTTCCACGCTTGGAATCCTTGCTGCCAACTGTTGTACTCGCTGATACCGATCGCCGCCGATCAAACAAAATTTTGATTACCTCGGCAAATCAAACTTGATTGTGCTGCCCTCTATCGACAGCTACGTCCCTTTCGTCGTCGCGATTTTTTCAGAAGCGACAACGTCCTTCGGGCCGGCCAAGGCTTGGCGGTCGGCGCTCGCGGAGATTCCCGGCGAAAGCAACGTCCGTGTTGCTCCGCCGGCGTACGACCTCCCTGTCGTACGTCTCCGCGTTCTTGCCCGCCAAACCATGTCCGCCATGCCTTGTGACTCCATGTTCTGAAAAAACCGCAACGACGGGGAGTCAGGGAACGCCGCTGCATCCGAAGACGCAAAAAGGAGGCGGACGGATTTTTCTCCGTTTGCCTCCTTTTATTAATCGACATTATTTTTCATACGAGCAACGAAAAAAGAATCGCTTTAGTATTCCATTCGATTGCGCCCGTTCTTTTTGGCCTTATATAAAAGCTCATCCACCCGTTTTAAAAATTCATCTGCGTTTTCATCCGAATATGCCGCAACCCCGCCGCTGACAGTAATGGAAAGAGCGTCTTCACTAAAACGCATTTCGCCACATTCGCGTCGAAGACGTTCCGCGTAAACGACCGCGCCAGAAAGCGCAAGCCCTGGAAAAACGCAAATGAATTCTTCTCCGCCATACCGTCCCGTAATGACATTTTTCTGAAACGCGTTCTTCAAATACTGCCCCAACTGTCTGAGCACCTCGTCGCCCAAATGATGCCCATAGGTATCATTAATCATTTTAAAGCGATCAATATCAAACATCAGCACCGTAAGCGGTTCTTTACTGCGTGTCGCAAAATCGATTTCCCTGTTTAACCTTTCCATTATTGCACGACGATTATAAAGACCGGTAAGACCATCTTCTTGCGCCACTTGAGCCAAAAGCCTGTTTTTTTCTTTTAACTGCTGCATTAACGAATAGGTTCGAACATTTGCTTTAAGACGCGCCATAAAAAGATTTTCCGAAAATGGTTTTACAATATAATCGTCCGCACCATTACTTAAAATGTTGGAAATAACCGCATGACTATTAACCGATGAAACCGCTATGATTACCGCATACTCATCCCGTTTCCGAATTTCGCGAATCACTTCTTCACCTGAAATATCCGGCAAAACGTTATCAATTAAATAAATATTGTATGTCTTGGCTGTCGTCAAAAGTGCAGCCGGATTTATAAAATAATCGACCTGCGGCATCGCATTATGTTCAAAAAACGCGCGCATCCCATTCAGATGCATCACACTGTCATCTAAAACGGCAATCCAAAGGTTTCGCAGTTCTGCGGCAATCGCATCCCCCCCTTTATTTTTTTTGATCAGCGTCATTAAATACTCCATGAAGTGATCTTTTGTTAGATAATCGGAAATACCCTTTTGGAAAAGCTCTGCTTTAAGCTTCATATCATTGATTGCCGAAAGAACAATTACCGGTGTCGTCTCCCTTTTTTTGCGCATCAGCGTGGAAATGAAGCGTTCTTTATTTTCTCCTTTAAATTCCAGTCCGGTCACAATAAGATCAATATCATGGGCAACTAAAATCTCATATGCTTTTTGCGGTGTTTTGGCTGAGAAATATCGAAAATCATTCTGTTCAGATAAATCACGCAGAATTTCCTTGTAAAAAAAATTATTATCGATATGCAGCAACGAAAACATGTTACCTTCCCCCTTCATTAATCCTTTGAAAATAAAATTCTGTTATCCCGTGAAACACTTCATCAAATATAAAAAAACCGGTCACTCCATGACTAGTCATGGTATGGCCGGTTACACTATTTACTCCTAACGATCCAAGTGTCCAAATATAGATCGTTATTCATCGCGTCCGCATCAAAATTTTCACAGAAAAAACTTGGCGATTTCAAAGCACACTGCCGCAATCGTTAATTACCCTTTTAGGCAAAACATACAGCTGCTTTAAGAAAAGTGTATTGCGTACTTGTATTATATTCGGTTTGCTTTTTTCGTCAATATTATTTAATTTTTAAAATCTAAAAAGTCTAAATTCTTCCTCACGTTCATCTTTACGCACACAACGCAAAAAGCAGCAAGAGTGCCATACTTGGAAATCTTGCTGCCCGTTTTCGTAAACGATGCTGCTTAAACCAAAACCGATTTTGCTTGCTTCGGCAAATCCAACTTGATTTTGCCTCCCTCTATCGACAGCTATGCCCCTTTCGTCGTCGCGATTTTTTCAGAAGCGACCACGTCCGTCGGATCGGCCAAGGCTTGGCGGTCGGCGATCGCGGACATTCCCGGTGAAAGCAACCTCCCTGTTGCTCCACCGGCGTACGACCTCCCTGTCGTACGTCTCCACGCTCTTGCCCGCCAAACCATGTCCGCCTTTCCTCGGACTCCATGTTCTGAAAAAACCGCAACGACGGGGAATTAGGGACGCCGCTGATTTCGAAGACGCAAAAAAATGAGGCAGACGATTTTTCTCCGTTTGCCGCATTTTTATTGGTCGAGATTATTTTTCATAAGACGGAAGAGAAAAGAACGTTTGAAACAGCGGAACCGTCTCCTTGTTTGTCCTCAGCATAGTTTACGGCACATGGCTGAAAACCAGTTCCCCGCAGTACTCGGGAAGATCATCTCTAAACCGGGTTGCATATTCCTCTGGCAATATAATCCGCCTAATATCCGCAAAGGCAAAATCCACATCATACAGCGAACGCCACTCACGTTCAAAGTAGTAATTACCCTCGTCATCATCTGGCAGTAATTCGTCGAAAAACTTGATAAAAGAAAACCATTCCCATAGCAGCAGTTGCCGTCCTTTCTCAATGTTTTCTTTTATTTGATCTAGACTTATTTCTGTTCCTTGGACCGGAAAATCACTTTCAGCTCTACTTAGATAAGAAGATTGATCCGCTGTACTTTCCACCAATCGCGCCATTTCATTTAAATAACCCCCTAGGGGTTCTCTTGTTCCTACATTTCTAGCCCCTATTGGAATGTAATTCACAGGTCTTACACCTTTCTTCGCAAGCAGTTCTTTATTGAAAGCAAGACCAAATCCACTATATTTTTTCATGTGTATCGCTAGGTCGCCAACCGGAATATCACAAAAACAAACCATATTCGCGTTATACAAGTTATTGTCTTCAAAGCTCGTGGCTTTTATATTTCGCCTTAATCTTAATTCTTTCTCAAACGATTTTCCCTCTCCAGATGCCTTCTCATTAATAGGAACGGCGTTTTTAAAAGTGAGTTTCGGTGGCTTCCCCTGCTTATCATGGGGAGGATATGTTAGCCAGCCACCGCGAATTATCTTCACCAGTAAATTGTATTTATCCTCTTCTGTCGGCAATCCACGCCCTACAAAATGAGTCAGTTCCTTCGATATATACCGTTGCAAATATCTCTTCCCCCTATCGCCGTTTACATTCCCACTGTTTAAAAGTTCCCGCTCTGTGCCGATATTCCTCTCTCGCACATGCAAAATAAAGCGCCTAACTTTTACGCTCGGCGCTCTTTGCTACCCAAAACTCATTTGCTCCAGAAACAATGGGACGGCTCCGTTGTTCGATTTTCCTGCTTGCTTTAACTTTATGCTTTAGGAAACGGTCGAAACCATTCTTTTTTCATTTGTCAATGCGATGTTCACGCTTGCGAATATTACAAACCTACTGCTTTTCATTAAACTTCAAAATCTGCATAAGTTTGTTGCGCAACTTTCCTTCCTCGCCGCTTTCATTGGTCTTGATTCTTAAAATCGGGATGCCGTATTTCTCTAATATAGTATCCTTCATTTTATCCCTCTTCAGCTGTTTGGGATTATTGGCGTGGAATGCATATCCATCGACCTCAACAACCAATACAGGGCTTTTGTCCAACTTGTTAAAGATGACAAAATCAGTATGCGTTAAAGCATTCATAACAAATCTACGCTCAGCGTCATCAAGCTTGTTCAGGTCTCGGATAAGCATTTTTAAGGGCTGATGGATTACATGGTCGAGTTCGCGGAATTCTGGCGAATTTAAAACCTTTTCGATTATGACATTCATTAGATTTTCTGACTCATAGGCAGACACGTTCTTTTTATTTTTCCTGATTGCAAGCAGTCGTTCAGAATAGCTATGATATAGCAAGTCGAACACCGAGTAGATGCTGCTGTTAATAATCTCAAAATTATTGTATTCAATGTATCTTATTAGATCGCCAATATTAGAATTACTATTTTTTTCATTGTCTGACACAACAACAATCAGCTTATCCACTGCGCGAGAAACGGCTACATTTATTAAATTGGGGTTGTCAACGAAATCATTAATTTCATTTACTACGGTTGTAAGGATAATGACATCCTTCTCGCGTCCTTGATACTTATGCACCGTATCCACTTCAATGTCCCGTTTTCCAATAGCCTCATTAAGTTTATCCGCTTGCAGTCGATACGGTGAAATGATTCCCACGGATTGGTCTGTATTGTTTGCAATCTGATCCGGCACGACTTCTTCCATTATCACATCAATTTGTCTTTGATTATAATTGTGCCTTGCATGATTTCCTTTTGCTGTTTTGTACACAATCAGCGGTTTTTGCTGCGCCTTTTCTTCCGTCAGCACAATAAGTTCCTTATTATAGAATTTTTGATTACAAAAACCAATGATTTTAGGATGACAGCGATAATGCTCTCTTAATAATGTTTTGGGAACTGTATTGAATAACGTCGTAATTGATGAAAGCATGCTGTTCGCAGAATACTGGTATGCAAGGTCTACTTCATATCTTTCAAAAATCCGATCCGTTTCTTCGGAAATTTCACCCGATACGACATTAGGCAATTGCTTTACATCACCAACGATGACGGCATTCTTTGCACACGACAGGGCCAACGCTCCTGAAACAATATCCACCTGCGACGCTTCATCGATAACCAAATAGTCGAACAGATAGTTCGGAGAGGCACAGCCTCGTAAAGAATGTGTCGTACTCAAAACAACCGGGTATTCTTTAACGAAAGCGCCGAAATATTTCCCTAACGATTCATTGGAAAACAATTTTCGCTGCGTATTCTTGGAGAATCGTTCCGCTAATTTTGCTTTGAACAACCGCATTGAGTTCATTGTGTATTCTTCTATCGCTTTGTCAAAGCGATAGCTATCGAGAAGCCCCGTTAGCGCCTGAATTTTTTCGTTTAATTCCGCCATCTTACGTTCATAATATAACTTCTGGAAAAAAGCGATAATCGTTTCATTTGAATTATCATAAAAGGAAAAACTTAAAATACCGTACCGCAGCAAATTTTTCAGTTTATATTTCAGCTTTATAACCGTATCTTTCTCTATCTGCTGTTGAAAATCAAGCCACAACGCCATGACAGTGTCTGCTTTGTGCTTATATAAAGAACGATAGGCTGAAATTTCTTCTCCTGTTTCATTAAAATAGGTATTAAAATATTCTTTTTCTACACCGAATGCTGATCGTTCTTGTTTTAAAGCGGCCAGCGTGTTTTTTACTTCAAGCATCTTCATCAGGTTTTTTCCACTTGCCTCAAGCACTTTTTCTAAGGCATCATACTCTTGAGAAGCCATCAGCCAAGTCGCCATCTCCGGATAGTTCTGTTGTTGACCTTCAAAAAATTTCTCTTTGTTTTCTTTGTTGCCTAGGTATGCAGCTATAAAAGCCACGCCGTATTTTTCCAGTTTCTCTAAAACATTTGCAGTTGCCGCATTGTTGTTGGAAACAACGGCAACTGTTTTTTCATTAACAACTGCATTGGCGATAATGTTTAGGATGGTCTGGGTTTTCCCGGTTCCAGGCGGCCCTTCAATGACACTAATTTGTTCGTTCAAGGCATTTTCTGTCGCAGTTTTCTGGCTTAAATTAAAACCGAAGGGGAATATCGGCATTCTCCCACCTGAGGGCCTGTTCATTGCGGCAGGATTTAGGTATTGCGCCAATACGCTGTTTGAAGTTACGCAGGTTATTTTTTCATACTGCTTATATAGAAAGCTGCTTTCTTCCCCGTTGGCAACACCAACAATCTTCGCCAGTTGTTTGAGGTATTCCAAGCAATTGCCAGCTTTAGGATTGCTAATGATGTTTTGCTCAAGCGTTATTTCATGCCGCTCATATATTTTTTTCAATCCTGTCTCGAAAAAAATTCTCACATGCTTTTCAAAAACGAATAATTTTTCAATCCCTTTCAAAGCTTGATTGCTTTGAAACACAACACTTGTTGTCGGATCGAGTGAATTGGGATTTCTATACCACTGAACGTTCTGATAGCCATAGGAATACGTCTTTTCTTTGCCAAATTCAATCTTCCATTTACCCTTCTCATATACGCAACGGCTTATCGATTCTGTCTTATCCTCGCCCTTTACAAGTATTAGATGCTTTTCAAGATTCAATTTGCTTTATCGTTCCTTTCGTTAGTGTTAATGGACGCTTCTGTCGTTCGATTATCTTGCTCGCTTTAGCTTTATTCCTTGGGAAACACATCGAAGTCGTCTCTTTTTTATTAAACTCTCCTACCTATTTTTATATTGACCCTCCCCTTCCATTTCATTTTCTTTCAAGGCAATCAAAACTGCGCTCATTTCTCGTAGATCGGAAGCAGAGAGTGAATTAAAATCGTGCAGTCGTTCAATAGCATTTTGGACCGCTTCATGTTTGTATGTCTTCTTTGTCTGAGATAAAAAATAGGTGGCAACCGTGCCGGTCAAGGTGCTGAGAAAGCCGATGCCGATCAGCATCAAGCAAACTGCGACAAGACGTCCGGCTCCTGACTGGGGCGCGATGTCGCCATAACCAACTGTGGTGGTGGTTACAAACGACCACCACAGCGCGTCATCAATCGCCATGTCTTCAATATACGATATGGCAACCGCGCCAAAAAATATCGTTGATGCGGTGAACCAGATAATGTGATGAAAGTCATTCGTTTTGATCACGACGGTTATGCGTTTGAACAAGCGCGTCGTGTAAACAAACAGACGCAACATATAAAGAACACGTAAAAGACGTACAGCACGCAAGCCCTGGAACATCATATCAAACGGAATGATCGATATTAGGTCGATGATATTTTCTCGAACGAAGGTAATCTTGCCTTTTGCAAGGAGCAGACGAACGATGTAATCCACTGTGAAGATCAGTAAGATAACGAAGTCCGCCCGTTTAAGCAACAACAGTTCCTGTTCGCTTAGTTCTATGCGGTTTTGCGCAAACATTGATGTGATAATCACACAAGCTAAGGCAGCCATGAATAGATCATACGGCAGGCGGTATTTTTCAAGAAAACAAAGAAAAGAATTCAATTTAGTCTCGTCTCCTATCAAACATCTTTTTAAGTGATTTATTCTCCTAAATTCTTCATTCCACCCATTCCCACCCGATTCCTTTTTTCCGCCTTTTTGCGTTTCGCTAAACAGAAAAGACATGGCCGCACCCCTGCGCCATGTCTTTTCCCGTTCTCAATAAAACTTATACGCCAGCCCCGCCAGCAAGATTACGACGACGATCTTTGCCCAGAGCGGCATCGGTTCCATCTCGTCGATCGTCTGTTTGAAGGAACGCGGTTCGTCGGTCGCCTGCGGTTTCTTGCTCTGGGCTTTCTTTGCAATTTGTCGTTGTCTGCTCATTTCTCTCTCCTAATAAAAAAGACGCGACTCTTGTCACGTCTGCATTTTCCTGGAGCGGGCAAAGGGATTCGAACCCTCGACCCACGGCTTGGGAAGAGCCATGAGTTAACAGGGAACAAAAACCTCGCTACGCGCATAAACACTAGCGTTTCTTAACCTACGTCCATGTTTATTATACCATATTAATGCGAGTTCTGGCGACCCAACCTTAAAACAAATTGGGAATCGCTCCTACTTTTATATCATCTTCTTGAATTACCAATACACTATATAAAGACTTTAGTTTTTCCAAGGAAATTCTTTTGTTATTTCTTCCAAATGCAATCCAATTTTCGCATCTAAGCACCTACAAAAAAGTTTAACGCTTTTTAAGTAATCAATCAAATCATCATCTGTGCATGCCGTAGCAAAATTCCCATGCGCAATATCATGCCTAATCTCTGCAAGAGCTTCTATCTTTGTACTTAAAGTTCCTACACGACGTTTGTTAAAACCCAAATTAAACATCTCACTGAAAATTTTTTCAATCCCCATCTTCTTCAACAGCTTTTCGATTTTCCTCGGCGATGGGTTTGCAAAATCAGATGTTAAAAAATCAGCCTCTAGCTTTGCCGGTGGCAATTCTCCATCGCTCCAAAAAGGATAATTGTTTATTATCAAAGCTTCGATTAATTGTTCCTTTTTTACTGGATCGGTAGTTGCGCTAATTTCTGCAATTACTTTTTCACAATTTGCAATCTTTAACCGTCCAGGTAATTGATTTGATTTTATACAAGCACGATTCAGATATTCCACACTTTCTTCAATCACATCTTCAATATAGCCCTCTAAATGGCTATAAAGTAACACTATTGCACCACGATATATTGGTTTCAGCGCAGATAAGTTTCTTAATGTTACTTCAGGATATGCTTTTCTGGAAACCTTTAATAGTCCAAAAACTTCTCGCTGTCTTCCGCGATACTTTTGCAGTGCATATGATCTCTTATAAAACATTTTAGTTGGCCTCCACGCTCAACTTTGACATCGATTCAATTTTTTCAAACAATTCTTCCATCTTTATCCCATTATCAATTAATTTTTCTCTAAGCATTTCACATCTGCTTACAACACGAGTTCGGTGATCCGTCGCTCGTAAAATCAGATCAATAAATTTATCATCATGCATTAGATGGAAAAATACGTCTCTTATTTTAGCAATTTTTAAATCACTGCAATTTATTTCAAGATGGCTTGCTACAAGCATTTGCAAATCAAATAATGCCTTGTTTATATTTTTATCATAACTCTCCTCACCACTTTTTTTCACGTGTCGCCTAAATGCGTTTTCACCAAACATTTTCCACAAGTTGCTTGTTGTGCGATCAAAAAGAGCCTTGTAGTCTGTCTCATCTTTTTTCGACATTCGTTTATGATCTCTCATAAACGAGTTTAGAAAAGTCTTGAGGGATGGTTTATACTTTGATAGCCTGAAATGCAATGCTAAAAATCGTAGAATTAACTCCTGATCTCGAAGTCTTTCGTCACTTTCTTTTTTTCCAATCAAATTAAGCCATGTTCTATCTTCCACTAATTTTGCCAATAGATCACTAAAGGCTCCGCGATAAATGCAATGCCTTAACTCCTGTGGATTTAATGGAACAGACCCATAATTCAATCGTTCAAAAACATCAAAACGCAACTCTGGATGACATTCACTTGTTAATATAATGCAACGAATTGCTCTAGTACTTATTAATCGTTGATATTTCGTGTCCAATTCATGGAATCGTTTTTTATTCAAATGGCCTAGCGTTATTAATCCTCTAAGTGAAAATTCATTGTTCAAGTAACGAAAAATCGACCATAAGCGCTGTTGTCCATCAATAACCAAATATTGCCCCGACTTTTCTTCTTCCGCAAAATAACATACTGGTATTGGAACATTTAAAATTAATGACTCTATTAGTTTACTCGCTTTAATATCATCCCATACGTACTTCCTTTGCCATGTTGCATCTACAATAATAGTCTCATCAGCAATCTGGTCTTTCAGTGACCGAACAATAAAATCATAAGCTGTCGTAACAAGACGTCTATCCGATTCCGCTATTTCATCTTCTATTAGGTCTTCTTCACTTTCATTCTCAAACATCTCATCTATCTCTTTTTTTTCTTCATCACTGCTCAGCATTCATTACACCTCTCAATTTTATTAAACCATTCTAAATTTCTCTCATATTCTCATATCACGCGTACTTCGATCACTCATCCAGATCTGAAATTGTCGGAAAATTCAAGCTGCTTTAAGAAAACTATGTTTTTTTTCTCTGTGTCTAGTAAACTTATCACAGAAATCACTTCTCCAAAATTACCTTTTCCGACTTCAAGCTTATCATAATTAAACTCTTTACTATTTGAAGCAAGCTCACTAACTAAAGCTACAAAGGGATTCATGATCTCATTATAGTTTGTTCTTGACATATCGCCTCTTAGCGTTTTAAGCTCACCACCATATAACATTTCTTTTTTTAACAGCCTTTGATAACCTTTATGCTCTTTAATTTTCACTATTGATAAAAGAGCATAAACAACACTAAACATTTCTAGATAGATATGTGTATATTTCGTTTCATTCATTAGCGGCGTCATCGGAAGTACCAAAGATAGATGGTAGAACAATTTGTCCAAGTCACGCAAACTCAAATCATACTCCTCAATATATAATTTCAGGTAATCCTTAAATATTTTAATATTTTCTCCTGTCATACTATATTTTTCAAATAGAAAATCTGTATATATAGTCCTATTTGCTTCTGGAAGTATAAAATCCACATCAATAAATCGTCTCAAATATCCAATTGAATCGATTTCTTTTCCATATAAAGTTTGCACAGAACACGATAATTGTGACTTATCTAATGCAAGTATAAAAATAAAATTGTCAATGTTAAACAAATGCTTAATTGTTTCTAGTGTTTCTATCGCAAAGGTGGGTCTACATCTATCTAATTCATCAATAAAAATTATGATCTTTTTATTTTTATGTTCTTGATATTCTTGTAAAGCTTTTTTAAACTCTCGCTTGGTCTTTTTCTGTGCCTGAAACAGTTCTACTTCTCCAAGCTTTCCTGCCCCATCGACTAGGTGTTTGCTATTTGCTTCGCCTATGCCTAGGTCACTTGCATTTATCGTATTATTGGTTACAATCTTTAACATTGTAGATAAAGATGCTTTAAAAAGCATTCTACCACACGTCTTAATTTTATCTATGTACTTTTTCTCACTTTCTCCTTTTAACTGTTCTTCAAACTCACAAATAAGCGCCAACAATGGATCGCCACTATCATCATTTTCCCAAGCATTAAAATGTAGCACTTCGTATGTTTTCGCTTCACTTAATCTATTAATCCACATATTTATGAATGTAGTCTTCCCTTTCCCCCAACCCGCATCAATACTAAGGACTATACTTTTTTTGCCTGCTTGAATTACAGCCTCCAACCCATCTGCTATTGATTCTCTTCCTAAAATATCCTCTGAAAATACATTTGGTTTTTCTCCGATTAATCTCATATTTACAAGCCCCAATCATTTCTCTATATTTTCATTGTCATTGTTTTACACAAAGCATCTTTTTAAGCATTTCTTCTAATAATCATCATTTCCCTTCTCTTTCCAATGATTTCTCTCCAAAACGATCTCCATTATTATGCATTATCTTTTTTTCATACCACATTAATTTGTCGTGAACATCCCCTGTTCTAATATAGTTATCCGACTAAAATGCTCTTACACCCTCTGAAAACCTTATTTTCATACTACCCTACCAAAAAAGCACAAGGTCGTTGCCCCCTTGTGCTTTCAATATATCTTACACAACTTTTCAGCCTCTCTATCGTTGCTTACTGCCCATCTGAGTACAGCCATTTTCTTCATGATAATAGCAGTATATCTTCCCGTCTCATTCATTATCCTCCACGCATTCACTTAAAGGGGTGTTTAATCCTTTTAATATTTTCCTTTTTATATTTAACACAGATGATAAATATAGTCTTTCTTGAATTGACTTCCAATCTTCTTCAGAGATCATTATTACGTTTCCGTTTTTCCCAGTAATACAGATATGCTCATGCGTTAAGATCACTTCATCTATCAACTTGAATAAATTTTTCCTTGCTGTTGTTGCATTCATTACTAACATAATTCAACCCCCTCTTATGTACGTTAGCTAGCTCAGTTGAATATAGCACTCTGCACTTCTTTGATCATCTATGTTCTTCTTTAATACTTTGGACTTGAGCCCCAAGGATTTCTCAGCTTCAATGATGCTCCCTCTTAGCTTATACTTCTTCATGACATTGCTGTAGGAGACTTTTAAAAATTCAAAAAAATTTTTTTAGACTTTCTTTTTTAGACTTTTTAATGCAAAAGCAAAAAGCTTACTAATTAATTATTGCCTACCATCAAGCCACAGGGCAGCCCCATATAGAAGCCCCACCCCCTCCCCTCATACTCCACACTACTGCTCCAAAATATTACGGAGAGTCAGGCTTTACTTCTCCTGTTACGGTGTTTCGCCCCCCTTACGATTATCAAAACAACCTCACTTGTTGCTTTAATCCAAACGTCAAACCAACATTCACAGACAAACCTGCTCCTGATGTTCGACCAAAATCCTTATTTGCACTACACTTGACCAATCTTTTTATTAAAAACATTGAGAACTCAAAGCTTCTTTTCTTAACTAAAGCAGACTCAAAACACATCAAATCCATATGAAAAAAGAGGGTAATCCTAGGTTAAAAAACATTCTTTATATCACAATTTCACTGCTATGATTGTGTTTACTTTCATTTGCTATGTCCTTATTCCACAACCGTAACATTCAACATGCCTTGCCACTAAAATTCAAGGAAGTCCGTCTATATTTCCTTTTCGTCCTTCTCATATAACACGCTCTATTAAGCAATTTATTTGCAATTTTGGCCTTCATTCAGTCACTTGTTTTATATAACTCCAACATTTCGATTAGTGCTTAATAAGCTTCATGCTCTTTTTCAGCCTTCTATCTCACTTTATACTTTTTCATTAAATATGGCTTTATCTCAAAATACTGCTCTGGATTATTATCAATTTTTCCATAAATATTATGGAACTCCTTATGTATTTTAGGCAACAAGCACACTCCTAACCCCTTTTCAAAATGTATTTTACTAAGTTCTTTTGAAAACACCTCCAATTCTGCTTCTGTGTATTGATTGACTTTGTCATATATGGGAATTCCAGTGTTTTTCAATGCCTGTTCAAAGATATCTGAAAATGGGTATAAGTGGTGAATGTCTAATTTTCCATTCATACCAGTAACATCACACCTATAGTTCGCTTTTGCTAGTGACTCTAATTTCCAAGAATAAATCATTGTATGCCTAGCAATTTCCTGAAGTTTAGATATGCCACCTTTCCATCTATATGAGTTCTCGCCTCTTCGCCCTTCATTAGAGCAAAGTCGACACCCACCCCAGCCAGCTCGAAGTTTTGCACAATTTGTTACCTGCTCCTTTTCAGGATGTTTAGGACAAATAAATATCATCAGTGTATCTTCATTAAAATACTCTTTTGAGATTAAGATAAGTCCTCTAACGTCAAATAGCTTTTGAACCTCACTAAATGGCGCTCTTTGTCTGTTTGCACGCAAAGAACTAGCACATCGGATGCAACCATGCCCTTTTTTGATCCCTGCGTAAGTTCCCACTTGTTCACCATGTTGAGGACACATATATTTGATTTTTTGACTATTTCCTTTGTACCCCTTATCCAAAAGAATATATCCCATGCTTTTAAAAGCTTCTTCTACTATCAGTATTGGGGTTTTTTTCATTTTGCCAACTCTGCGAGCAGAACAACGGTGACATCTATATGTTCTTTGGTTTTGAACTATCTGATTATATCTGGAAAACTTAACTTCACAATCATCTCCACAAACAGAACATTTAACAATAACACCTGCGTTCGATCCTTGCGACAGATGCTCTACTTTGCAAACAAACTCCTTGCCTATCGCGGAAAACAAGTACCCTTTTTCTTCATAATGTCTTTTTACCCTATTAGTCCATTTTACAATCACCTCTTTTGTCATCAGCATAACCTTCACCCCTATCGTAATTTGCTCACGACAATTTACACTTGTTTTTTCTGAGGCGCTCATCGAAACTATTGATTTCAGATCTTTCAATTCAACTGTTTTCGTTCATGTTTTTTGGGGGATTCGCATATTTCTTCTTTACCAACCTCCTCGAATGACGCCTCGCTCAGTTCCTTTATTTGACTTTTATCTAAATAAACAAACTTTGCCCCTGGAATCGCCAAGTTCGAGAGAACTGTCACTGTGCAATCTTTCCTTAATATTCTTGCTCTCCCTATCGCCTGTATCAATTCCGCTTCAATTAGAAAAAGTTGCACCTCTCTTAACACTTCATTCTCAAATGTATTGAAGTAAAACTCCATTCCTTTGTGCTTAATTGGAATATATCTCATTTCAGCATTAGTAAACTCTTCCCCACACAATGCCGCCGCATATAATAAATAGGCATTAGCATTTATGTGCGGAGTCCCTACAATTGCCATATCTTGCCCTGCGTATTCATCAGTACCTGTAAGAGCTCCATATTTAGCAATACAATTCTTAAACTCGCAAGCATATCTCTTAAACGTAATCACAGGTTGATCCCCGACGATAGATTTTGCTAGGTTTAAGCGTTCTTTTCCGTGCTCTATTTGATACCTGCTAAAAGAACTTTGGGGGTATTGAACTATTTTTCCTTTAGTTTCAACCGCTCCGATATCAATGAACACTAGCCTATCCCCAAAAAGCTTTTCATAAATGAATTTGTTCGCTGTTGCAGATAGTATAATCGTTTTTCTTCTTCCCATCTCACGCTTGACGATATAGCTTATTGTCTCATTAGGATTTTTCATCCAATAACAACAGCTTAAGAAATCTACCACATTTGAATTGATCGTCTTAAGACTTTTCAGAAATTCAGCCTTTTCTTCTGGCAACAACGACATATTCCATCTAAACTCCAAGTCTACCGAGTTTAGCACACCTACTTTTTTGCTCCTAATGATTTCAATGACTTTTTCAAATCCGACAATTTTATTTGCAATTTCTGCAATATCTTTAATATCAACCGTCGTCACTTTAAGCATCGTTGATATAACATCCTCATCTACGACCACTTGGGTATTATTATCATCAGTAAACATCAATCGCTCATGTGTTGTAAGCAAAGTCCCCTTCGCATTCTTAAAAAGCTCAATTGTTTTCAGATATTCTGCTACTTCATCATCATATTGGGCGACTCTATTCTTCAATTCAGATGCGCCCCAATAATCGCCTTTCGCATAAAGTTTTCCCAGTTCTTCGATAAAATTTTCATTTGATTCCGACAATTTAGGAATCACCTTGTGCTCTACTTTCATCCTTTTCGCTACTTCATCTTTTAAGTCATGTCTCGGCAATGCAATTGTCGTATTTTCAAGAGTCAAATATAACTCCGTCTTTCCTATTCCTGTCGGTGCTTTTATAACAAACACTTTATTGTCTTGAGACGCTAACGCTTTCTCAAACGCTTCTTTAAGTTTTTGTTCCGCCTCTTCTAGCGACATTGCTTTGAGCGGTTCAACTATATTAACTCTGCCCCGAATAAGCTTGACAGTTTCAATAACATTTTTCGAATGCTCACAGTCATCTTTAAAAGGACAGAAATTATTGCAATTTGAAGGTAAATAACCTAACTTTTTTATAGAAGTCATGGTATATTCCCATTTGCGCAAATCATAGTAGTTAGGATGAGCGCCAATCGCATTCATAAATTTAGTCTTTCCACCTTCAACAGTCATCAGATTTGTTGCAAGACCAAAAAGCTCAGGATAGAACCCCCAGTAATCCCCACTCCGTATCTCCGCATAGAGTCTGCATCTTTCCGAAAGCTTTGCAAAATCAAAATGCTTAATAATATTACGACTTTGCTCATTCGCATTAATATCAACCTTAGCGAACTTACCTTCTCCCATCGATTTGGCTTTCAGTTCAGTAAGATTTTCATTAAAATGAAGAACCACTTGTTCTTCTGCATTTTGTAAGGAAACGCCAACTTTTCTATTATATTTATATAGTTCAGGTGGGATTTCCTTACTTTCTTCATCTGAAAGTATTTCAATATAAGGTAAACCATTCAACATATCCAAGCCAATTCGTTGGCAAAATCTCTTTATACTGGTCGCATAGTTTTTATTATCGCTAACAGTCAAGTATTCACATAAACTTAAAAGAAGCCGCGCAACATCAATTGTCGCCCCATAATCATGGAAAATCACTTCTTTTCCACCATAAAACATCCTAGAAAGATCTTTGCAGGCCTTGTCCGCTTCGGGTAACAACTTCATCAACGCAAGTTGAACCAAGTTACGCACTCGTATATCCGTGATCTCAAAAGTATTTTGAAAAACAACCCTAAACTTGTGAAGTGACCCCAAAAAGTTAGACAACTATTTATTTTAAGCAGCCATAAGGGTTTGCTGCCTGTGTAGAGCGGGTGGCAAACCCTTTAACTTTGTCTTGATGCGTCGGTTGTTGTAGTAGTCGAGATAATCGATCAACTCCGACTTGAAATGTTCAACTGAGTCAAACTCCTGTAGATACAGAAGTTCACTCTTTAGTATTCCGAAGAAGTTTTCCATAACGGCATTATCCAGACAGTTCCCTTTTCGGCTCATACTTTGGGAAATGCCCTTTTCTTTGAGTGCGTGCCGATAGCGTTTGTGTTGGTATTGCCAGCCTTGATCTGAGTGAAGAATGAGATTCGAGTTGTTTGGAATCTTGGCAAATGCTTTATCCAGCATACGCAGTGCCATAGAGAGTGCCGGGCGATCTGAAATAACATAGCTGACAATGTCACGACTGCATAGATCCAGTATCGGTGACAGATACAGCTTCTGCCCAAATAACTTGAACTCTGTAACGTCAGTAACCCACTTCTGATTCGGTTTTGCAGCCTCGAAATTCCGTTCGAGAAGATTGAAAGCTATTTTGCCAACCTCGCCCTTGTAGGAGCAATATCTTTTCATCCGAACCCGACAGACGATACCCTGTTCTTTCATCAACCGTTGTACTGTCTTATGGTTAATGACATATCCGCGATTGTGCAGTTCATTCGTGATACGTCGATAGCCATAGCGACCTTTGTTTTCCGTGTAGATTGCAGTAATCTGTTCTTTAACCGCGCTATACTTATCAACTGCCGTACTTTTTTTCGCATAATAGTAATAGGTAGCGCGCGGCAGACTGGATACTTCAAGCAGCAGAGAAATCTTATGTTCATGCCTCAGTTCCCAAATCACTTGCGCCTTTTGCTTTGGCGTTCCTCTTCTAGAACCAAGGCCTTCAACTTTTTTAAATAGGCATTCTCCGCTCGCAGCCGTTGGACTTCAGCAAGTAAGTCTTCTTCTGTTTTTTTTGGTAACCCGATAGGACGACCTTTGCTTCCACGCCCTCGACGTTCTATGAAAAGTCCCTCAGGTCCCTCTTCCAGATAGATTCGTTCCCAGTTGGAGACACGCTTGTGACTACTTATACCAAATTGCAGTGCTATCTCGCGATAACTTAATTTCTCTCGATGCATTGTTTCTACAACATTTAGTTTAAATTCCCCAGTGTATTTTTGATTCGGTATCCCTTTTGGCATAAAATCACCCCCAAAGTTATTTTCAGTATACTATACTGTCTAACTTTGGGGGTGCAGTTCA